>CBDTYP010000249.1:0-5171 GCA_965364645.1 uncultured Gammaproteobacteria bacterium
GCCATGTAGGTGAACCAGAACTTGCGCATGAAGAAGTAGTGGAACTCGAAGGATAGGTCCCGCGTGACGTAGGCGTTGTTGAACTCCTCCATGGGCATGGAGATGGTGAGACCGATGTTTAGCGCGTCGGCCTCCGATGCGCCCCGATTCGCAGCCTCCATGATCCCCGGCCCGCCACCGGTGCACACGAGGAATCGGCGCTCCTTGCTGTCGAGGTTCTTCGACCACTCGCTCAGGCGCCGCCCGAGCTCCCGGGAGTCTTCGTAGTAACGGGACATGTGCAGCCGCATCTCCGCCCGCTCGACGTCACCCCCATCGGCCTTCGCCTTCTTCAGCGCGTCCTCGGCGTCTTCTTTCGACAACAGCCTCGCCGAGCCGAAAAACACGATAGTGTCGTGTACATGTTGTTGAGCAAAACGCGCACTGGGCTCGAGGTATTCCGCCAGAATGCGCAGAGAGCGTGCTTCCCGGCTATCGAGAAACTCTTCGTTCTTGTAGGCCTTCTCCGGCCCTTCGTACTCCACCTTTCGATCCATTCCGATTGCCTGTCTCCGATCGTTCGATTCGCCGCCCAAGCAGCGCCTGTATAGATGATAGCGAAGATCGGGACCCGGGCACCGAATTCACGCGAGACGCCCGCGCAGCCGCGCGTCGCGGCGCAGATGCTGGCGATCGCCGGGCGCCCGGGCGAGGAGCCGGGCGGTAACCTCCAGCGCCCCCCGAAAATCCTTCTTCTCGTGCTCGAGATACTTGGCGAGATGCTCGATGGCCGCGGGCTCCCCCTCCCCCGCCAGCTCCTCCCAGATGGCGACGGCAAGGGTCCAGTCCCGTTGGCGCCGGGCGAGGCGCGCGAGCTCGAGCAGGCCATCGGTATCGAGGTGACCCCGATGACGTCGCAGATAGTCGAATGCGGCCTGCTCGCCAAGCACCCGGTGGCGATGCTTCGCCCATGCATGGGCGTCGGCGCCGGTGGCGACCGGGTCGTCGTGGCTGCGCTCGAGCGCCGCGGGCAGGACCACCAGGGAGAGTAGGTCCAGGCGATTGTGGGCGAACACGCCGGCCAGCGCACCGGCCCGGCCGTGGCGTACCCAATCGAACCAGGCCAGCGGCGCCTCGGCGCCGGGCAGATCGTCGACGCGCGCGACACCGAGCAGGCGCCGCTCGGCGGTCTGCAGGCGGCAATCGGACCAACGGGTCTTGAATGCCCGCCGGGTCGGCGCCAGCAGATCCAGGTGGGGCAGCGCCGCGAAGGGATCCCTGGAACCCGCAAGGCGATAGCGTGCCGCCAGCAGCGGGGCATCGAAGCTGCGCCCGTTGAAGGTCACCAGGGTGTCGGCGCCGCGAAGGTAGTCCCCAGCCGTCTCGAGTAAGGCGTTCTCGCCGTCGAAGCCCGTGAGAAAGAGCTGCACGACTTCGAGCTCCCCTTGCCGGAAGCGCGCCATGCCCAGGAGAAATACCAGCGTACCGGTGCCGCCCGCGAGGCCGGTGGTCTCCGTGTCCATGAACACGCAGTCACGGGGCGCCGCGCCGGCGCCGGCGAGCACGAGCCCCGGGCGCGACGCCGGGTCGGACAACGGAAACTTGCCGTGGGCCGCATCCACCGGGAGCCGCTCGTGGACGAGGATGACGCCGGCGTGAATCAACTCACCGCCGAGTCTGGAAGCCAGCTCCCCGTCGCCGATGCGTGCACGGCGAGGCTTCCGCCGCCTGCCGGCACTCACACGTAAGAGCCGCTCCCGCAACGCCTCGATGGCATCCCGATTGCCGGCGGCGACGTCTTCGCCGGTTGACGTTCCGGACTGCCTGCGAAGGGCGCCCAGCCTCGCGCGCGTGTCATTCACGACGGCCTCACGACGGGGTGTCGATCCCGTCCGCCAGCAACGCGAGTACCGCCAGTGCCAGCCGCTTCGGCGAGTATTCCTGTTGCTCATCGGAGCCCAGGATGGGACCAACGCAGGCGGGACACCCTTGATTGCACGGGCAGCTCTCGACCAAGCGGTGCGCATCCGTCACCACCCGATCGCGCACGTCGAAGAGTGGCGCCGAGAGCCCGATGCCACCGGGATAGTTGTCGTAGAGAAACACCGTCGGCTGGAAGCGCGCGCCGACGGCCTCCGGATCCATGTCTTCGCCGAGCGATGAGCGGGTCTCGCCCCGTCCCCCGGGCCCCACGGTCGTGAACCAGGTGGCGTCGCTGGCGCCCACGGCCCGGCCGAGGTCCCCCGGCTCGGACATGCTGAGCATGGCGGCGACCCAGTGCATCGCATGGGCCGCACCGAGGAATCCGTCGAGAGCCTGCCAGCGCGACGCGAAGCGCTCGTCGAGCACGTCGGGACGGAGAGTCCACCACACCGCCGTCGTGTGCATCTCCTGATCGGGGAGATTGACGTTACCGTAACCGACGTTCTCGTGGGTGTAATAACGGATCTTCTTGTAGCCCGCCACGTGTCGAACGAGATGCACCTCGCCGTGGGCGCTGACGGCGCCGCCGCGCGCGTCATCCTCGAATGTCTCCAGCACCTTGAGACGCGTGTAGTCGATGGCTTCGGTGTAGTAGTCGGCGTTGGTCTCACGCACGTAGGCCTTGCGTCCTTCCCAGTCCAGGGTCTCCACCTGCCAGGGACGCGCCTGCAACATGTAGATGGCGCCCTCATACAACGTCATGGGCGCGCCCGAATAGTCTGCTTCCGCGATCACCCGCTTCGCACCGTCGGTGATGTCGACGACGACGAAGTTCCCTTCGGCCACGGTACGAAGCCCCACCGCGTTGGCCGGATAGCTGTCGGCCATCCAGTGCCAGCGGCCGCCTTCGTGGTGCAGCAGCTGCTCGTCTTCGAGAATTCCCAGTAGCTCGCCGACGTCCGCGCGGCCGAAACGCTCGCCGTCGTTGAAGGGCAGCTCGAACGCGGCGCAGCGCACATGATCGAGCAGGATCAGCAGCTGCTCCGGATCGATGCGGGCGTGCTCGGGTGACGCGCCGAGGAAGAAATCCGGGTGGCGCACCATGAACTGGTCCAGGGGCTCGCTCGTGGCCACCAGCACACCGAGGGAGGGACGATTGCGCCGCCCCGCCCTGCCGAGCCGCTGCCATGTGCCGGCGATGGTTCCCGGGTAGCCGTTCAGCACGCAGACATCCAGGGATCCGATGTCGACGCCGAGCTCGAGCGCTGAGGTCGCGACGACGCAGTGGACGCCGCCGGCGCGGAGCTTCTTCTCGGTGTCCCGTCGCTGGGTGGGCAGGTAGCCGCCGCGATAGGAGCGGACCCGTGGCGGGCGGCGCGGATCGCTGTCGAACGTGTCCTTCAGATACTTGGTCAGCACTTCCACCATGGTGCGCGTGCGGGCGAAGAGGATGCACTTCAGTCCCGCGCCAACGGCGAGGCGCGCGATCCGCATGGTCTGGGAGCGCGCGGAGGCGCGGATGCCGAGATCGGGATTCACCACCGGCGGATTCCACAGGAGCAGTGTCTTCTCGCCCCGTGGCGCGCCGCTCTCCTCGATGGTCACGACGTCGTCCTCGATGAGGCGTGCCGCGAGCTCCCCCGGGTTGGCGATGGTGGCGGAGCAGAGCACGTAGACGGGATCGACGCCGTAGAAGCGGCAGATGCGCCGCAGCCGACGGAGAACGTTGGCCATGTGAGAGCCGAACACCCCTCGGTAGGTGTGCATCTCGTCGATGACGACGTAACGCAGGGTCTCGAAGAACTGCGCCCACTTGGTGTGATGGGGCAGGATCCCCTGATGCAGCATGTCCGGGTTGCTGACGACGATGTCGCCGCGGGTGCGCACCGCCTTGCGCGCGTCCCCCGGGGTATCGCCGTCAAAGGTGTAGGCACGCACGCCGAGATCGGCAGCCTGATTGAGCTCGATGATCTCCGCCACCTGATCCTGGGAAAGGGCCTTGGTGGGAAACAGATACAGTGCCCGCGCGTTCTCTTCGAGCACCGACTGCAGCACGGGCAGGTTGTAGCAGAGGGTCTTACCCGAAGCCGTGGGCGTGACCACCACGCAGTTCCGGCCCGCGCGCAGATTCTCCCAGGCCGCACCCTGGTGGGAGTAGAGCCGCGCAATGCCGCGCCGCTCCAGCGCCGTGCGCAGGCGCGGATCCAGATCTCTGGGCATGTCCGCGTAGCGCGCGGCGCGGGCCGGCAGCGTGAGCCGTCCGGTGATGCGTGCGCCGTCGCGTCCTTCCAGATCCGCGATCAGCTCCGGAATGCCGCGCCGTGCGCGGGATGCGACCTCCGGCTCCTCCAACACCTCTTCCATTTGCGCTCTTCCCCGCCGTTGTCTATGCTCAGTCTAGAGAACGGATAGAGAACAGACAAGGAAACCCCATGGGAGAGGCGCTGACACGCCGGCAGCAGGCCATTCTCGACCACCTGCGCGAGAGCCGGAGCAACCGGGTCCATCCGCCGACCCTGGACGAGCTGTGCCGCGCGCTCGGCCTGCGATCCCGAGGCTCCATGCACAAGCACGTGCAGGCGCTGGTGGAGGCTGGCTACGTAGAGCCCCTGTCGGGCAAGCAGCGGGGCGTGCGGCTGCGGGACGACGATGGCGGGGACGCGGACACCCTTCCGCTGCTCGGGCGCATCGCCGCGGGCCGCCCCATCGAGGCCCTGGAGAACCCGCAACCCCTGGAAGTCCCTGCACAGCTCCGCGGCAAGGGCCGCTGCTACGTGCTGCAGGTGCAGGGGGATTCCATGACCGACGTGGGCATACTCGACGGCGACTGGGTCGTCGTCGAGCAGCGGGATCACGCCCGGGACGGCGAGATCGTCGTCGCCCTCATCGACGGGGAGGAGGCGACCCTCAAACGCATCGAGCAGACACCGAACGCCTGCATACTCCATCCCGCGAACCCGGATCTGAGTCCGATGCGCTACGCGCCCCATCAGGTGCAGATCCAGGGGATCGTCGTAGGTCAGATGCGCGCCTACTAGGGCGCGGCCCGCGAACATGCGTATCCAGGACGCGCTGCGAATCCAGGGTTCGAAGCGCGCGCGGGTGCGCGGCTTCCTGCTCCGCTGCGGCGACGAACCCGCGCGCCTCTGCACGGAGCTCCTCGAGTCCATGCCCCCCCAATGCGGCGGCCCGTCAATGATCGTCGAAGGAGCAGACGTCGCATCCCTCCCCGGCACCGCCCGCGGCGAAGACTGCGTATGGACGATGGA
>CBDTYP010000250.1:0-5161 GCA_965364645.1 uncultured Gammaproteobacteria bacterium
GCGTAGGTCGAGAACTTGTAGCCGCGGCGGTACTCGAACTTGTCCACCGCCTTCATGAGGCCGATGTTGCCCTCCTGGATGAGATCCAGGAACTGGAGCCCGCGGTTCGTGTACTTCTTGGCGATGGAGATCACGAGGCGCAGGTTCGCCTCCACCATCTCCTTCTTCGCCCGGCGTGCCTTGGCCTCGCCGATGGACATGCGTCGATTGATGTCCTTGATCTCGCCGATCGTGAGCCCGCTCTCGACCTCGATAGCGGCGAGCTTGGCCTGAATCCGCTTGATGTCCTTCGCGAGCGGCTTCAGATCGTCCGAGTACTTCTTGGAACGCAGGTGCGGACGCAGCCAGTTGGTGTTGGTCTCGTTGGCGATGAAGCTCGCGACGAAGTCCTTGCGCGGCATCTTCGCCTCGCGTACGCACATGCTCATGATCTGACGCTCGTGGGTGCGGACGCGCTCGATGGCGCCGCGCAGCTGATCGGTCAGCCGATCAATGAGCTTCGGAACGAGCTTGAGCTCGAAGAACATCGCCGAGCACTCTTCGCGGATCTTCACTGCCTGCTTGGACGGCGATCCGTGCTTGGCCGTCGCCCGCTGGATCCTGCCGAGCGTGCGCTTGAGCTTCCGGAAGTGCGCCTTCGCCTCGTCCGGGTCGGGGCCCAGGTCGATGAGCGCCTCCAGCTCGTCGTCTTCACTGTTCTTGGCGTCCTTGCTGCCCGCCACGGGCTTGACGCCCGGCGCCGGGGCAGGGGTCGCGGGCTCGTCGGACAGGTTCGGATCGACGAAGGCGGAGAAGATGTCGGTGAGCTTGATCTCCTGGTTCTCGTGGCGCTCGTACTCGCCCACGAGCAGCTCGATGGTGGGCGGGTAGACGGCGAGCGCGCCCAGGGCCTGATTGAGGCCCTTCTCGATGCGCTTGGCGATCTTGATCTCGCCCTCGCGGGTGAGCAGGTCCACCGTGCCCATCTCGCGCATGTACATGCGCACGGGATCGGTGGTGCGTCCGAATTCGCTGTCCAGGGTGGCGAGCGCGGCGGCCGCCTCCTCGGTTTCGTCGTCGTCGGCGTTGACCGCGGTCTCCATCAGCAGCAGCGTATCGGCGTCCGGGGCCACCTCGTGAACGGCGATCCCCATGTCGTTGATCATGCTGATGATGTCTTCGATCTGCTCCGGATCGACGATACCTTCGGGCAGGTGATCGTTGACCTCGTGGTAGGTCAGGTATCCCTGATCCTTTCCCTTTGCGATCAATAACTTAAGTTGTGATTGTTGCTGGTTCAAATCCATTATTTTCGTCTGCCACACTGTCGTGCGGAAATGCGGGCGATAACGTTCAATTATACCAAATATCGGTTCTCCCTACCGGGGTTCCGATGCCGCATTTCCACCGCTGTCCTGTTGCGATACGCCTCCAGATAGGCGGGCAAATTCCCGCTTCTCAGCGTCGCTCAATTGCCCCTGACGGCCCTTGCGGGCCAGCTCGGCAAAACGCTGATCCTCGGCCAGTTGCTGTAGCTTTTCGAGGGAGTCCCTGAACTCCCGCTCCAGACCCTCGTCCAGGTCCGCAATCTCTTCAGCAGCCAGCTTCGCCAGGTGGCGCCCGGAATCGTGATCCCGGAAACGCTCCAACAGCGCACCTGTAGTCAGATTGGGACTGGCCTCGAGAGTTTCAATGAGCTCCAACAGCAACGGCACGCCGGGGAGCTCCAGAGAGCGCAGGTGGGCGGTGGCCGTGATTCCCTTCCCCAGAGGGGGGTAGTGAAGGAGCCACGTAATCACCTTCCGCACCAGAGACGGCGATTGTCGATTGTACTTACGTGGGGGACCGGCCGGCCTCGTCGCCGTCGCACTCCCCCTCCCCGATCCCAGTGTAGCCGAATTCTCCCGGGCGAGTCCCGTGAGCTCCGCCAGACGCCGCTCGGACAGCTCCCGGAAGCTTCCGGCGGGCAGCTTGGCGAGCAGCGGCTGGGCCAGGGCCGTCAGGCGCGAGCGTCCATCGATGGTGGCGAGATCCACCTGGGCCGCCAGATGGTCGAAGAGAAAGGTGCCGAGACTGTCGGCAGCGGCGGTGGCGGAGGCGAAGGCCTCCGCGCCCTTGGTGCGCACCATCGAGTCAGGATCCTGGCCCTCCGGGAGGAACATGAAGAATGCCTGGCGACCATCGTGCATGGCGGGCAGGGCGGTCTCCAGGGCCCGCCAGGCGGCGCGGCGCCCGGCCTCGTCGCCGTCGAAGCAGAAGACGACGTCCTCGCTGACCCGAAACAGCTGCTCCAGGTGCGCCTCGGTGGCGGCCGTCCCGAGCGTCGCCACGGCGTTGCGGATGCCGTGCTGTGCCAGCGCCACCACGTCCATGTAGCCCTCGACTACGAGCAGTCGCTCGGGCCGTCCGGTGGCCTTGCGGGCCTGGTAGAGGCCGTAGAGCTCGCGGCCCTTGTGGTATACGGGGCTTTCCGGGGAGTTCAAGTACTTGGGCGTCTCGTCGCCGAGCACCCGGGCGCCGAAGCCGATGGTGCGCCCCCGGCGATCCGCGATGGGGAAGGTGATGCGCCCCCGGAAGCGGTCGTAGAAGCCGCCGCCGCCCTTGTCCACCAGGAGCCCGGCCCGGGACATCGTCGAACGATCCCCGTCGCTGCCGCCGATGGCCTTCAGGAGATTGTCCCAGCCGGGGGGCGCGAAGCCGAGGCCGAATGCGGCGGCGATCTCGCCGGAGAGGCCGCGCCCCTGGAGATATGCCACCGCGTCGGTGGCCGCGGACTGGCGGAGCTCGCGTTGGAAGTAGGCGTTGGCCTTCTCCAGGATGTCGTAGACCGGCTGCAGGCTCTCGCCCCGGGCTTCGGCGCCGGCCTCCCTCGGCACTTCGAGTCCCGCCCGCGCGGCGAGATCCTCCACGGCCTCCACGAAGTCCATGTGGGCGTACTCCATCAGGAAGCCGACGGCGGAGCCATGGGCCCCGCAGCCGAAGCAGTGGTAGAACTGCTTGTCGGCGCTGACCGTGAAGGATGGAGTCTTCTCGTTGTGGAAGGGGCAGCAGGCCTTGTGGTCCTTGCCGCCCTTCTTCAGGGGCACGTACTCGTCCACCACGTCCACGATGTCGACGCGGGCGAGGAGATCGTCGATGAACTGGCGGGGAATGAGCCCGGCCACTGTCTTCTCCGCCGTGGTTGAATGGAGGAGTCTAACCCGCCGCCCCCACAGGGGGCAGGCCCCCGAAATCAAGTGGGTCTGACCCGCTTGATTCTCAGGCGTTGAGTTTCTGTTTGACGGCGCCGCTGACGGCGCCCATGTCGGCGCGGCCCTGGACGCGGGGCTTCAGCAGGCCCATGACCTTGCCCATGTCCCGCATGCTGGTGGCGCCGGCCTCGGCGATGGCGGCCTCCACGAGGGTCTCCAGCTCCGCGGCGGGCAGGGCCGCGGGCATGTAGGCCTCGATCACGCCGATCTCGTAGCTCTCCTGGTCCGCCAGATCCTGGCGCCCGGCGTCCGTGTACTGCTCGAGGGAGTCCCGGCGCTGCTTGAGCATCTTCTGCAGCACGGCCAGGACACCCGCGTCGTCCAGCTCCTCGCGGGAATCCACCTCGAGCTGCTTGATGGCGGCGGTGACCAGGCGCAGGGTCGCCAGGCGCTCCTTCTCCCTGGCGCGCATGCACGCGGTGACATCCTCGAGGATGCGTTGTTTGAGCTGGGAAGCCATGGCTGGCGCGGTGCCGGCGGGCGGGGCGAGGCGCCCCGGGTCAGTACAGGCGGCGGCGTTTGATGTTCTCTCGGGCGAGCTTCTTGAGATGGCGTTTGACGGCGGCGGCGGCCTTGCGCTTGCGCACCGAGGTGGGCTTCTCGTAGTACTCGCGGCGGCGGATCTCGGTGAGGGTCCCGGCTTTCTCGCAGGCGCGCTTGAAGCGGCGCATGGCCACGTCGAATGGTTCGTTCTCGCGTACTCGGACGGACGGCATCTATGTTCCTCGCAGTATCCTTGCCAACGCCACGGCGGAGCCCTTAGGGTTAGGCCGACCGTGAGAGTGAACCCCATAGTGTAATCAGGACGGAGCGGGCAAGCAAAGGGCAATGCGGGTACTGGGCATCGAGACCTCCTGCGACGAGACCGGGGTCGCCGTGTACGACAGCGGCGCCGGCCTGCTCGCTCACCGGCTCTACAGCCAGGCGGCGTTGCACGCGGAGTACGGTGGCGTGGTGCCGGAGCTCGCCTCCCGGGACCACGTGCGTAAGGTTCTGCCCCTGCTGGACGAGGTGCTGGGGGCCGCCGGCCTCCAGGCCGGGGCCGTCGACGGCATCGCCTACACGGCCGGCCCCGGCCTGGTGGGGGCCCTGCTGGTGGGCGCCGCCGTGGGGCGCAGCCTGGCGCTGGCCTGGGGAGTGCCCGCCGTGGCCGTCCACCACATGGAGGGGCACCTGCTGGCACCCATGCTGGAGCCGGACCCTCCGGCCTTCCCATTTCTTGCTCTGCTGGTATCCGGAGGGCATACCCAGCTGGTGGCCGTCGATGGAGTGGGTGCCTACCGGGTGCTCGGCGAGTCCCTGGACGACGCCGCCGGCGAGGCCTTCGACAAGACCGCCAGCCTGCTGGGGTTGCCCTATCCCGGCGGCCCGGAGCTCGCGGCCCTGGCCGAAGGGGGGGATCCGAAGCGCTTCCGCTTTCCGCGGCCCATGACCGATCGCCCGGGATTGGATTTCAGCTTCAGCGGCCTCAAGACCTTCGCGATGAACACTATCGCCGAGACCCTCACCGGTGGCGCCGCCGACTCTCAGTCCCGTGCCGACATCGCCAGGGCCTTCGAGGAAGCGGTGGTGGACACCATGGTCATCAAGTGCCGGCGGGCGCTGGACGAGACTGGACTCGAGCGCCTGGTGGTGTCCGGTGGCGTCGGCGCCAATCGCCGGCTGCGCCGGGCCATGGTAGCGCTCGCGGCGGATCGCGCCGCCTCCGTCCATTATCCCCGCATCGAGTTCTGCACCGACAACGGCGCCATGATCGCCTACGCGGGCTGCCAGCGTCTCCTGGCGGGGGCGAACGAGCCCCCGGCCTTCGGCGCCCGCGCCCGCTGGCCGTTGGAGTCGCTGACGCCCCTTGGCGAAACGTCAGCCTAGCAGTGGACCCACTGAGTCCATGCCGGTACGGCGGAGTTCCCTCCCCCCTTGAAGAGGGGGAG
>CBDTYP010000251.1:0-5141 GCA_965364645.1 uncultured Gammaproteobacteria bacterium
CCGTCATGATCGCGCCCATGAGCTATGGCGCGCTCAGCCGATCCACCAAGCAGGCGGTGGCCATGGCTTCCGCCATGTCGAAGATTGCCGAGAACACTGGCGAGGGCGGCATGAGCGACGCGCAGCGCGACGCCGCCGGTCAGCTCATCTTTCAATGCCTCGGCGGTCGTCTCGGCTGGAACATCCACGACATGAAGCGCGCCGATGGTTTGGAGATCTACATCTCCCAGGGCGCGAAACCCGGCCTCGGCGGCCAGCTGATGGCCAAGAAGGTGACGAAGGAGCTCGCGGAGATCCGCGGTATCCCCGCGGGCATCGATCTCCGCTCTCCGTCCCGGCACCCGGACATCCTCGGCGCCGACGATCTGGTCATCAAGGTCGAGGAGTTCCGCGAGGCGACGGGATACCGCCTGCCCGTGAGCGTGAAGCTCGGTGCCGGGCGCGTGCGCGACGACATCAAGATCGCGGTGAAGGACGGCTTCGACTTCGTGGAGCTGGACGGCATGCAGGGCTCCACCGGCGCCGGCAGCGGCGAGGTCATCGACTTCGTCGGCATACCGACACTCTCCGCCATCATGGAGGCGTTGGATGCGCTGGACGACATCGGGCGCCGGGACGACATCGAGATCGTGCTCATGGGCGGACTGCGGGACGGCCTCGACGCGGTCAAGGCGCTCTGCCTCGGCGCCGACGCGGCGGCCTTCGGCACCTCGGTGCTCATCGCCGGCGGCTGCATCGCCTGCATGCAATGCCACGTGGGCCAGTGCGTCACCGGCATCGCGACGCAGGATCCGGATCACGAGAAGCGCTACAAGCCCAACGTGGAGGCGGAGAACATCCACCGCTTCCTCGAGAGCGTGCGCTGGCAGATCGCCGCGATCACCGATGGGCTCGGCTATTCCGACGTGCGCGAGCTCTGCCGGGATGATCTGGTGGCGCTCACGCCTGAGGCGGCCGCCATCACGCGCCTGCCCTATGCGCCCGAGTATCGCGAGCGCAATCCCGAGCTCTCGGTGCGGGTCAGCTGAGATGGCAGTCTACGACATCAATCGCATCCTCGTGCCGGAGGCGCCCCCGGAGTACCGGGACGACACCCACGATGCCCACTACGTGCCGGCGCCCTGTCAGGTGGCCTGCCCGGTGGGCACCGATGCGCCCTCCTACCTCGCCTACATCTGGGAAGGCAAGTACGAGGAGGCCTTCGAAGCCATCACCGCGACCAATCCGTTCAGCTCCATCTGCGGCCGTGTGTGCGACGCGCCCTGCGAGCCCGCCTGCCGCCGGGAGTCCGCCGACGGCGCGGTGCAGATCCGCAACCTCAAGCGTTTCGTCATGGATCGTGTCGGCGATCGATACGATCCGCCCGGCATCGCCGTCACCAAGACCCAGAGCATCGGCATCGTCGGTGCGGGTCCCGCGGGACTCGTGGCCGCCCACGATCTGTGCGCCGCGGGCTACAAGGTGGATGTCTACGAGATGTCCGACCGGCCCGGCGGCATGATGGTGTGGGGCATCCCCGCCTTTCGACTGCCGCCGGGAATCATCGAGGAGGACATCCAACGCCTCGAGCGACGCTGCCCCGGGCTCACCATGCACTTCGAAACAGCACTCGGTCGCGACGTGAGCCTCGACGACCTCAAGGCGCGCCACGACGCGGTGCTGCTCACCATCGGCGCCTGGTGGGGCAAGCCCATGGGAATCCCCGGCGAAGAGGACGGTCGCGTCGTCGACGGCGTGGGGTTCCTGCGCCGGGTCAACGCGGGCGAGCGCCCGGAGCTGCCGGAGACCGTGGTCGTCATCGGCGGCGGCGACGTGGCCATGGATGCCTGCCGCGTGGCCAAGCGCCTGCCCGGCTGCACGGACGTGAAGGTCGTCTACCGCCGCGGCCCGGAAGAAATTCCGGCGCGGCCCATCGAGCTCGAAGGGGCCGTCAAGGAGGGCATCGAGTTCGTCTACAACACTCAGCAGGTAGCCGTGGAGACCAGCGGCAACCAGCTCACCCTGCGCTGCGTGCGCACCGAGGCCGGCGATCCGGACGAGGACGGCCGCCGCCGCCCGGTGGTCATCGAGGGTAGCGAGCACGCTATCGCCTGCGGCATGGTCATCGCCGCGGTGGGGCAGCAGACCGAGAGCGACGAGCTCGAAGGACGCGGCCTGATGGCGAGGGACCGGATACGCGCGGACTTCGACGGGATGGGGACCGGCGACCCCAAGGTATTCGCAGCGGGCGACGGCGCCTTCGGCGGCTCGACCATCGTCATGGCCATGAGCCATGGCCAGCGTGCGGCCTACTACATCAAGGCATTTCTCGAAGGGCGCGAGGACCCCATGCCCTACCGCACCCCCTATCGCACGCGCCGCGTGCCCGTGGCCCAGGATCTCCTGTGGGAGAAGCTTCCGGAGCAGGAGCCGGAGTTCTTCGGCCTCGGCGACAATCCCGTCGCGTTTCCCGAGATCGAGTCGACCTACGACGAGGAGTCCGCGCGCAAGGAAGCCGCACGCTGCTACCGTTGCGATGCCGAGACCGGTTCCGCGGACTACTCCGTGCGCCATCGCGAAGATCTCTTCTCCATGGCGCGCACGAACGTCGTGGATCACGGCAAGCACCAGGCGATGCTGGAGAGGCGTCTGCGCCTGCGGGAGAACCCCTTCCCCGAGGGCCGGGCGCCGAGCCTGGACGATCTGGTGTTCCTGCCGGCAAACCTGTCCCGGCTGGTCATCGATCCCTATCGCGAGGCGTGCAGGATCAGCACGGATCTCGGCGGCAGACTGGACCTCGAGGTCCCCTACCTCGCCACGGGCTTCGACGATGCTCCCGAGGAGATCCGCCGGGCGCTGGCCCGGGGACTCGCAGAGGCCGGCTGCGGCTACGTGGGGCGCCGTCCGGTCGGCGAGGCCGTGCCCTGGTACCAGCTGGTGGTTCCCGGAGAAGTGGGGCCGAGCGCCGACGCGGCGGCCCTCGTGCACGTGCAGGACGGAGAGTTCCGCCCGCCGCCCGCCGACCGCCTGCACGATCAGCAGCTTCTCGGCATGGCCGTTTCCTCCCTGGCGCTACTCGAGCAGTGCATCGTGCACGGTCTCGAGCACGGCTTCGATGTGCTGTTGCTGGACGGGACCCCCGGTATCGCCGGAGCCTGGCCGGAGCTCGAGGGCGCGCCGGATCCGCGCATCCTCCGCGACGCCATCGCCATCCTGCGGCGCCTGAACCGGGAGGAGGAGATCGATCTCGTCTACTTCGGCGGCGTGCGCTCGGGCACCGATTCCGCCAAGCTCATCGCACTGGGCGTGAAGGCCGCGGTCCTGGGCGCGACCCTGGGGCTGTCCATGGGGGGAGCCATCAGCGAAGAGAACGCCATCGCGTTCGCGCCGGACTGGAGCGAGGAGGAACGGGCCGAGGCCATCGTCAGTATCGTCAGGGCCAGCGCCGGGGAAGCCTCCATGATGGCGCGCTGCACCGGCAAGACCAATCTGCACAATCTCGAGCCCGAGGACCTGCGCTCCGTGACCCTGGCGACCGCCGAGGCGACGGGCATACCGCTGGCCGGTGCACGCCCGGCATAGAGCGCGTCTCGAGAATCCGATATTCTTTCGTTCCTGTAGGAGCGAGCTTGCTCGCGAACACGCCTGTCGTGGGGCCTCATTCGCGAGCAAGCTCGCTCCTACAGGAGAGAACCACAAGAAAACGACGGGAGGTTAGTCATGGCCGTTGATCTGGACAAGGTCGCGAAATCCGAGGGGATCAAATACTTTCTCATCAGCTTCGTGGATCTGTTCGGCGTGCTGCGCTCGAAGCTGGTTCCGGCGCGCGCCATCGGGCAGATGCAGGAGGACGGCGCCGGCTTCGCGGGCTTCGCGTCCTGGCTGGACATGACGCCGGCGGATCCCGACATGTTTGCCATTCCGGATCCGGACAGCCTCATCCAATTGCCCTGGAAGCCGGAGGTGGCGTGGCTCGCCGGCGATCTGTGGATGGCCGGGAAGCCCGTGGAGGCTTCTCCCCGCATCGCGCTCAAGCGCCAGATGGAGAAGGCGGCGGCGAAGGATCTCTACATGAAATCCGGCGTCGAGTGCGAGTTCTTCCTGGTTAACCCCGACGGCACGGGAATTTCCGACGAGCGGGACACCCAGGAGAAGCCCTGCTACGACCAGGCCGCCCTCATGCGCCGCTACGACGTCATCAGCGAGATCTGCGACTGCATGATCGAGCTCGGTTGGAACCCGTACCAGAACGATCACGAAGACGCCAACGGTCAGTTCGAGATGAACTGGGACTACGACGACGCGCTGCTCACGGCGGATCGCCACGTGTTTTTCAAGTACATGGTGAAGTCCATCGCCGAGAATCACGGCCTGCGGGCGACATTCATGCCGAAGCCGTTCCCGACGCTTACCGGCAACGGCTGCCACGCCCACGTGTCCGTGTGGGACAAGTCGGGTGAGACCAACAAGTTCTCCGACGACGGCGACGAGATGGGCCTGTCGAAGCTCGCCTACCAGTTCCTCGGCGGCATCATGCACAACGCCGATTCCCTGGCTGCCATCTTCAACCCGACCGTCAACAGCTACAAACGCATCGACGCAACCGTGACGCTCTCCGGCGCGACGTGGTCACCCAATGCCATCAGCTACTCGGGTAACAACCGGACCCACATGGTGCGCATCCCGGATCCCGGCCGCTTCGAGCTGCGGCTCATGGACGGCGCCGCCAACCCCTATCTGCTGCAGGCCGGCGTGCTCGCTTCCGGACTCGACGGCATCGACAACGAACGGGACCCGGGGCAACGGCTCGACATCAACATGTACACCGAGGGACACAAGCTGAGACGTATCAAGCGCCTGCCTCTGAACATGCTCGATGCGGTACGCCTGTTCGACAAGAGCAAGGTGCTGCGCGAAGGCTTCGGCGACGAGCTCGTGAGCAGCTACGTCAAGCTCAAGCTGGAAGAGTGGCGGAGCTACGCGACGACGATCAGCCAGTGGGAGCGGGATCATACGCTCGATACGTGACACGCAAGTCATTGTTGGTTCGACGGTGCTGGCTATGTGCCTGGCTCTTTACGGCTGCGGCACCGTGTACGTCAACAAGGCCGACCGCGATCCGAAGTACCTGAAGGAGACCGATTTCGCGTCGACCCGCACCT
>CBDTYP010000252.1:0-5136 GCA_965364645.1 uncultured Gammaproteobacteria bacterium
CGCGAGCAAGCTCGCTCCTACAGACGGCTTCGACACGCCACCTATACGTAACTCACCGAAATAATCTCGTACTCCCGCTCTCCGCTCGGGGCGTTGACGGTGACCTGGTCGCCCTCGTTCTTGCCGATGAGCGCGCGGGCGATGGGAGAGGATATCGAAATGAGTCCGCTGCTGATGTCGGCCTCCATCTCGCCGACGATCTGATACGTCACCTCGACTTCCTCGCCGACGTCGTAGAGCTCCAGCGTCGCGCCGAACACGACGCGTCCGTCGGTGTTGAGCTTGGTGACATCGATCTGCTCGCAGTTTCCGAGACATTGCTCGATGGCCGCGATGCGGCCCTCGGCGAAGCCCTGCTCTTCTTTCGCCGCGTGATACTCGGCGTTCTCCTTCAGATCACCATGGGCCCGGGCCTCGGCGATGGCGTTGATGATGCGCGGCCGATCCACCGTCTTGAGCTTCTGCAGCTCGTCGCGCAGCTTCTGCGCCCCCTTGATCGTCAGTGGTGTTCTGCTCACGCTACCACCTCCCGGTGGAGATCCTGCAAACGGTTGACGTCGGTGGCGTCCAGTTCCCGGATCGCCATGACCATGGCCCTCGCCCCGGCCATCGTGGTCGTGTACGGGACCTTGTGCTGAACGGCGGACCGGCGGATGGTGAAGGAGTCCGCGATGGCCTGCCTGCCCTCGGTGGTGTTCACGATAAGGTCGACGCCGCCATTCTTCAATAGATCCACCACGTGGGGCCGGCCCTCCAGGACCTTGTTCACGTGGCTGCAGGGCACGCCGGCGGCCACCAGCGCCGCCCGGGTGCCGGATGTGGCGACCACTTCGAAGCCCGCGGCCACGAGATCGCGGCCGATGGCCACGCACTCGTCCTTGTCGCCGTCCTTCACACTGATGAACGCGCTGCCCGTCGTCGGCAGCGCGTCGCCGGCGGCCAGCAGGGCCTTGGCGAAGGCCTCGCCGAAGTTGCGCCCCACACCCATGACCTCGCCGGTGGATTTCATCTCCGGACCCAGCAGGGTGTCGACACCGGGGAACTTGACGAAGGGGAAGACCGCCTCCTTCACCGAGAAGTACGCGGGCACGGCTTCTTCGCCCACCCTCTGCGCGGCGAGCGTCTCGCCGAGCATGCAACGAGTCGCGACCCGGGCCAGCGCGACCCCCGTCGCCTTGGAGACGAAGGGCACGGTACGCGACGCGCGGGGATTCACCTCGAGGATATAGATCTTGTCCTTCTGAATGGCGAACTGCACGTTCATCAATCCGATCACGTTCAGGCGCAGCGCGAGCGCACGGGTCTGTTCCCGGATCTGGGACTGCATCGCCGCGGACAACGTGCAGGGTGGCAAGGAGCAAGCGGAATCGCCCGAGTGCACGCCCGCCTGCTCGATGTGCTCCATGACGCCGCCGAGCAATACCTCACTGCCGTCGCACAACGCGTCCACGTCCACCTCGATGGCATCGTCGAGGAATCGATCGAGCAACACGGGCGCCGTGTGCGACACCGCTACCGCGTCGCGCATGTATTTCTCCAGATCGTCGCGCCCGTAGACGATCTCCATGGCCCTGCCGCCGAGAACGTAGGAGGGACGCACCACCAGGGGATAGCCGAGGCCGTCGGCCAAGCGCACCGCCTCCTCGCTCGTCCTGGCCGTGCGGTTGGGCGGCTGGTGAAGACCAAGCTCCTCGATAAGCTGTTGAAAACGTTCGCGATCTTCAGCCAGATCGATGGACTCGGGACTGGTGCCGATGATCGGCGCGCCGGCCGCCTCGAGATCCCGCGCGAGCTTGAGCGGCGTCTGTCCGCCGTACTGAACGATGATGCCGTCGGGGCGCTCCACGTGGATGATCTCGAGCACGTCCTCGAGAGTGAGCGGCTCGAAGTAGAGACGATCGGAGGTGTCGTAGTCGGTCGATACCGTCTCCGGATTGCAGTTGACCATGATCGCCTCGCAACCGTAGTCGCGCACCGCGAGCGCCGCCTGCACACAGCAGTAGTCGAATTCGATCCCCTGGCCGATTCGGTTCGGCCCGCCGCCGAGCACCATGATCTTCTTCCGCGACGAAGGCAGCGCCTCGCACTCCTCTTCGTAGGTGGAGTACATGTACGCGGTCGACGCGGCGAACTCCGCCGCGCAGGAATCGACGCGCTTGAACACGGGACGCACGTCGAGATCGTGGCGATGCCCGCGCACGTCGGCCTCGCCCGCGCCGAGCAGTCGGGCGAGGCGCTGATCGGAGAAGCCTTTCTGCTTGAGACGCAGCATGTGCCCGCGGTCGAGTTCGGTGAGCGCGCGCCCGGCGAGCGCCTGCTCCTCCGTCACGAGCTCCGCGATCTGGGCGACGAACCACGGATCGACGCCGGACTGCCGATACACCTCTTCGACGTCCATCCCGATGCGCAGCCCGTCGGCGAGGTAGCGCAGCCGGTCGGGGCCGGGGTTGCGGAGCTGCGCCGCTACTTGCGCCCGCGCGACGTCGGCGCTGTCGCCCGAGCCGTAGCCGTCGCCGACCACGATCTCGTCGAGGCCGGTGAGATCGTTCTCGAGGCTCCTCAGCGCCTTCTGCAACGACTCCTGGAAGGTGCGGCCGATGGCCATGGCCTCCCCCACCGACTTCATCTGCGTGCCGAGACGCGCCTCGGCCTGGGGGAACTTCTCGAAGTTGAATCGCGGCACCTTGGTGACGACGTAGTCGATGGTCGGCTCGAAGGACGCAGGCGTCGCGCCGCCCGTGATCTCGTTGTCGAGCTCGTCGAGGGTGTAGCCGACGGCCAGCTTGGCGGCCACCCGCGCGATGGGGAAGCCCGTGGCCTTGGAGGCCAGCGCAGAAGATCGCGACACCCGGGGGTTCATCTCGATGATGACCAGGTGCCCGTTCTCGGGATTGATGGCGAACTGCACGTTGGAGCCGCCGGTATCCACCCCGATCTCACGCAACACGGCGATGGATGCGTCACGCAGCAGCTGGTACTCCTTGTCCGTCAGCGTCTGTGCCGGCGCGACAGTGATAGAGTCGCCGGTATGCACGCCCATGGCGTCCAAGTTCTCTATTGAGCAGACGATGATGCAGTTGTCCTGCGAGTCCCGCACCACCTCCATCTCGAATTCCTTCCAACCGATCACCGACTCCTCGAGCAGCACCTCGTTCGTCGGTGATGCGTCCAGGCCGCGCTCGCAGATGTCCAGGAATTCTTCGCGGTTGTAGGCGATGCCGCCGCCGCTCCCGCCGAGGGTGAACGACGGCCGTATGATGGTGGGGAAGCCGATGTCCGCCTGCGCCGCGCGCGCGCCCTCCAGATCGTGCACGAGCACCGCCCGCGGCACGTCGAGACCGATGCGCCCCATGGCTTCGCGGAAACGCTCCCGGTCCTCGGCCTTGTCGATCGCCTCCCGGGAAGCACCGATCATCTCCACGCCGAAGGCCGACAGTACGCCCTCCCGATCCAGGTCGAGCGCGCAATTGAGCGCGGTCTGTCCGCCCATGGTGGGCAGCAGCGCCTGGGGCCGCTCCTTCTCGATGATCTGCGCGAGCGCCCGCCAGTGGACCGGCTCGATGTAGGTGGCGTCGGCCATGTCCGGATCGGTCATGATGGTGGCCGGGTTCGAATTCGCGAGCACCACTCGGTAGCCCTCTTCCCGCAACGCCTTGCAGGCCTGGGCGCCGGAGTAATCGAACTCGCAGGCCTGGCCGATGACGATGGGCCCGGCCCCGATGATGAGCACGCTCTCGATGTCTTCGCGCTTCGGCACGCTCAGGCTCCCTTCACGCCCGCCGGCTCGCGCGGCTGCCGTCCTGTCCTGCATCCATCAGCTCGATGAAATGCGCGAACAACGGCTGGATGTCGTGGGGGCCCGGGCTCGCTTCCGGGTGACCCTGGAAACCGAAGGCGGGACGGTCGCTGAAGTGGATTCCCTGCAGCGATCCGTCGAAGAGCGACTTGTGGGTCGCGCGGATGGTGTCGGGCAGGCTCGCCTCGTCGACGGCGAAGCCGTGGTTCTGGCTCGTGATGAGCACGTTCCCGGTGGCGAGATCCTGCACCGGGTGGTTGGCGCCGTGGTGCCCGAACTTCATCTTGAGCGTACGCGCGCCGCCCGCCAGCGCGAGGATCTGATGACCCAGACAGATGCCGAAAACGGGGATGCCGGTCTCCAGCAGTCCGCGCACCGCCGCGATGGCGTAGTCGCAGGGCTCCGGATCCCCGGGGCCGTTGGACAGGAACACGCCGTCAGGAGACAGCGCCAGCACGTCGTCGAGGGGCGTGGTCGCGGGGACCACCGTCACCCGGCAGCCCTGCTCGCTCAGGATCCGCAGGATGTTGCGCTTGACGCCGAAGTCGTAGGCGACGACCCGGAAGGGCCGCCGCTCCACCGGCACCTCGGCGAATCCTCCATCGAGGCGCCAGGTGCCCTCGTGCCAGTCGTAGGGGGCGTCGGTGGAGACCTCCCGCGCCAGATCCATGCCCTCGAGGCCCGGGAACCCGCGCGCCGCCGCGAGCGCAGCATCCTCGTCGATGGCGCCGCCCGGCTCCGCAGCCACGATGCAGGCGCCCTGGGCGCCCTTCTCCCGGAGTATGCGGGTCAGGCGGCGGGTATCGATGCCCGCCATGGCCACCACCCCTTTCTCCGCGAGGGCTTCCGGCAGGCTGCTCCGGGCGCGCCAGTTGCTGATGGTGGACGGCACGTCGCGCACGACGAGCGCGCTCGCGAACACCCGCGCGGCTTCGTCATCCTCGGGATTGGTGCCCACGTTGCCGATGTGGGGATAGGTCAGGGTGATGATTTGGCGGCAGTAGGAGGGATCGCTCAGGATCTCCTGATAGCCCGTCATGGCGGTGTTGAAGACGGCCTCGCCGACAACCTGGCCGGGCACGCCGATAGAGGTACCCCGGAACCGGCTGCCGTCCTCCAGAATCAGAAGGGCCGGGCTCGTCACTGTTCTCCCCGCCGTCTTTGGCGCACATGGCGCGCATGCAAAAAGACGGGAGCGCCCTGAATAGCCGCTCCCGTCTCGTATTCGCCTGACACCGCTGCTTACTGTCCTGAAGGCATCACGTGTAACGGAACGATCATAAGGGAGGACGGGAGGGTATGTCCATCGAGACCGGCACGTTGGGCTTCGCTGCGCTCAG
>CBDTYP010000253.1:0-5119 GCA_965364645.1 uncultured Gammaproteobacteria bacterium
CTGATGACCGAGGAGGGACTGGTCCTCGGCACGCCGACCTACATGAGCCCCGAGCAGGCGCGCGGCAAGCCCGTGGATCGCCGCACGGACATCTGGGCGTTCGGGTGTGTGCTGTACGAGTGTCTGACCGGAAAGCGGGCCTTCGGTGGTGACTCGCTGACGGACGTCCTCGCCGCCCTCGTCGGAGAGGAGCCCGACCTGTCCCTGCTGCCACCACTGCCAGCGAGCGTGCGAGTCCTCCTCCTGCGCTGTCTCGCGAAGGATCCGCGCGTGCGGCTGCGCGACATCGGCGAGGCGCGTGTGCTTCTGGGGTCGAGCGATCTCGAAGCGAGCGAGACCGCGGTCACGAAACGTGCGTCGGTTCGTGAGTCGCGGAGTCTTCGCCCCTTCGCGGCCGGCGCTGTCCTGGGTGCGGCCGCACTCGGGCTCGGACTCGCCGCGTTTGGGGACTGGACGCCGGGCACGCGAACGCTGGCACCACCTGCCGAGGTCTGGTCCCGGTTCACGCAGCTGACGGACCAGGCGGGCGCGGAGACGGGGTGCACGGTTTCGCCCGACGGCAACTCCTTCGCCTACGCCAGCCGAGCCAATGGAAGCTGGGACATCTACGTCCAACGGGTTGGCGGGCGTCTGGCTTCCGCGATTGCGGCCGATCCGGAGCGCGAGGAAGCAGCGCCAGCCTTTTCGCCCGACGGGCGCCAGATCGCTTTTCACGAGGCGGGGGGGACCGGAGGCATCTGGATCATGGGCGCGACGGGCGAGTCCGCGCGCCGTTTGACGGACTTCGGATTCGACCCGGCCTGGTCGCCCGACGGCGAGCACCTCGCGTTCTCGAGGGTGGAGACCGTGGATCCCTACTCGTTCGAGGGAAAGGGAGGGATCTGGAGAGTGGCAGTTGTCGGCGGCGAACCTGTCGAGCTGAGCGATCGGGACCTGATGCAGCCAGCCTGGTCGCCATCGGGGGACCGGATAGCAGGCTGGCTGTACCACGAGGGTCAGCGCGACATCGCAACCGTGCCGTCAAAGGGCGGGGAGCCCGTCATCCTCTTGAGCGACCTTCCGCTCGATTGGTCACCCACCTGGTCACCGGGCGGTCAGTTCCTCTTCTTCTCCAGCGACCGGGGCGGGTCGATGGGACTCTGGCGGATCGCCGTCGACGAGCGAACCGGCGAGGCGCTTGCAGAGCCGGAGCCTGTGGCCGGCGGCCTCGAGACGTCGCTCTCGCTCGCGAGTCTCCCGACCGACGGTCGCTTCCTCGTGTTCCGCTCCGAGACGACCAGCGTCAACCCGATCGTCATTCCGTTCGACCCGGAAACCGAGACTGCAGGGACCCCGCAAGAGCTGACTCGACGCTCGGGATTCCTCCTCCCGACGAGCGTTTCTCCGGACGGGGAGTGGTTGGCGCTCTACAACCGTGGCGATTGGCGAGAGGACCTGTTCTTGATGCGGGTCGATGGAACGGAGCTGCGGCGGCTCACGGACGACGCGGCGCGCGATCGCGCGCCGAGGTTCTCGCCAGATGGTTCTCTGATTACCTTCCTCTCGAACCGCTCCGGACAGTACGGAGCATGCTGGATTCGTCCGGACGGGAGTGACTTCACGCAGCTGATGAGCGGACTGGCCATCGCGTGCCTCGAGCCTCACGGCGAGCGCCTCTTGATCGCCGACTTCGAAGCCAAACGTACGCTCATCGCCAGTCCGCCCTGGCCGGTTTCGATGGATCGAACTACGGTCCCGGAAAAGATCGAGTTGCCCACGGGCCTCCTGATCGGCACGGCTTGGTCGCCCGACGGCACGATGTTCTCGGGCCCCATCTACCCACCGGGAGGGCAGGTGCGCGCCGGCATCGGCGTGTACGATCTGGAATCGGGAGAGGGCCGAGAGCTCGCCAACGATTACGGACATGTCGTGCCCTGGCTCCCGGACAACAAACGCTTGATCTACATGACGCTCGAGAGCGAGCTCGTGATCCTCGACGTCGAGACCGCGGAGCGGCGGGTGATCCACGTGGACCTTCCCTTGCCGGTGGCGGAAGAGGCGTTCGCCGTCGCGCCGGACGGCTCCGCGCTCTACTACGGGGGCGAGAGGGTCGAGTCGAACATCTGGATGGTCGAGCGTGGGCACTAGCCCCGTAGCGCCGTCAAAGAAGAGCCGGCGCACCTGGTTCGACGCTGAAAACGAGCAGGCGGACGCGGCCGGTACAAGTGCTCCTTTCGTGCCACGCTCTTGGTCTGCTCCAGTCCACTCAGGTCCGGGTCCAGTCGCGCGACAGTTCTAAGAGCGACGTCCTGAGTGCGCGTGTGACGCGAACTCGGCTTCGATACGAGAGGGCCCGGGACGGGATGGCTAGACTGTCCGACACATGCCCCTCGCCGCCGGCCAGACCCTCAACTACTACGAGATACTCGGTCCCCTCGGGGTCGGCGGAATGGGCGAGGTCTACCTGGCGAGGGACACCCGGCTCGAGCGCGAGGTCGCCATCAAGGTGCTGCCCGAGGAGCTGGCGGACGACGAGGAGCGGTTGCGGCGGTTCGAGCGTGAAGCAAAGACACTGGCCTCGCTCAACCACCCGAACGTCGCCGGCATTCACGGCGTCGATCAGGTGGACGATGTGTGCTTCCTCGCCCTCGAGCTCGTGCCTGGGGAGGACCTGGCGGCTCGAATCTCGCGCGGCGCGCTGCCCGTGGACGAGGCGGTCGACATCTGCCGACAAATCGCCGAGGGGCTGGAGGCCGCGCATGAAGCGGGCGTCGTGCACCGCGACCTGAAGCCGGCCAACGTTCGCATCACGCCCGAGGGGGTGGTCAAGATCCTGGACTTCGGGCTGGCCAAGCCACTTCAGCCGAAGAGGACCGCGGAGTCGGGGGTCACGACGGCGGAGTCGGACAGCTTCTTGATGACCGAGGACGGGCTGGTCCTCGGTACGCCGACCTACATGAGCCCGGAGCAAGCACGCGGAAAGCCCGTCGACCGGCGTACGGACATTTGGGCCTTCGGTTGCGTGCTCTACGAGTGCCTCACTGGTCGGCGCGTTTTCTCGGGCGATTCGCTGACCGATGTCCTGGCGGCGATCGTCGAGCGCGATCCGGATTGGTCGCAGTTGCCCGCAGCGGTGCCGCGGGATGTGCGTCGCCTTCTGGGACGTTGCTTGGACAAGGATCCGCGGCGGCGGCTGCGCGACGTCGGCGAGGCACGGGTAGTCCTCGTCGGCGACGCCGCCGTGGCAGGTCCCGAGGCGGAGCCAGGCATTGCGAAGGGCTCGAATCTCCCATTCTTCGCTGGTCTGATCGCGGCGAGCGTCGCGTGGCTCGTTGTCATCGCTACCGTCGAGACCTTGCGGGACGGTTCCGATGCCGAGGCATCGGAGGGCGCATTCCTCACCGACATCGCGGTGTCACGAGAGGACAGCCCTGCCGGCGTGGTCGGTGATGCTGGCCCTTTGACCCTCTCGCCGGATGGTCGCCGTCTCGCGACGGTGGTCTTTCGAGAGGGCGAGCATGTGCTCTCGATCTACGACTTCGGGACTGGCAGCGCGAGTATTCTCGAGAGCACAAAGGGGGCGGGGTTTCCATTCTGGTCACCGGACAGTCGGTGGCTCGGCTACTTCGCCGACGGCAAGCTTCGCAAGGTCGAGGTGCGCGGTGGGGCCACACAGACGCTGGCCGACGCCTTCGCCGGGCGCGGCGGCAGCTGGAGCGCCGCTGGAGAGATCGTGTTCGCGCCCGACATCTACGCGCCGCTGATGAAGGTGTCCGAGAACGGCGGCGTGCCCACCGCCGTCACTCAGCCGGCCTCGGACGAGACCACGCACCGCAACCCGTACTTCCTCCCCGACGGCGAGCGCTTCCTCTTCATCGAGCGGTTGGCCTCGAAGGTCCACTCGACGCTGATGGCGGGCTCGGTCGACGGCACCGCGGCCCGTGAACTGCTCGAGAATGTGTCGAACGTCCAGCTCTCCGCGGGCCACCTGCTCTTCGTCCGCGACCTCGATCTGGTGGCCCAGCGATTCGACGAGAAGAGCGTCACGCTCAGCGGGCCGATCGTGCCGATCGCCGACAACCTCGAGTACTGGAACAAGAAGGATCTCGCCAGCTTCTCGGCGACGCCGACGGGCCTGCTGGTCTTCCGTCGGTCGGGGTTGCAGGAGCGCCCCCTTTCTTGGTTCGACCGCGACGGTCGCCTGCTGGAGAGGCTGAAGCCCGAGGAACCGGCGGTCTTCGCGAGGACGAGCCGCGACCTGCAGCAGGTCGCCTCCTATCGCCGCATGTCCTCGGGCCAGGGATTCGACATCTGGTGGCACAACGTCGCGACCCGGCAGAGTCAGCGCGCCACCTTCGTCGACTCGACCATGCTCGGCTGCGCATTCTCGCAGGATGGCGAGCGCATGGCGATTTCGCTCTGGGATGACGTCTCAGCGGAGCAGCAGCCTCTCGAATCGACTTCGGGCGCGCTCTGGATCCAGAACGCGGCAGGTGTTCGCACCGATGAGATCGTGCTCGGCGAGACGTTCTTCGTCGAAGACTGGTCGCCCGACGACACTGTCCTTCTGGGTTGGACACAGCGCACAGGAACGGCTCAGGACATCACCTACGTCCGCCTCGACGAGGCGGAGCCAAGGATGCGCGACCTGGTCAGAACTCCGTTCCCTGAGCGCGCGCCGAGCTTCTCGCCCGGTGGCAAGTGGGTGGTCTATGAGTCTGGCGAGTCCGGGCGGATGGAGGTCTACGTGATCGACTTCCCCGACGTCTCCCGCAAGTGGAAGGTGTCCCGAGACGGAGGGACCGATCCCTTCTGGAGCCAGGACGGCACCGAGATCTTCTTCACGCGGTCCGAGGAACGGATGACGGTGACGTTCACGAACGCGGACGGCGGCATTGAGGTCGGCCAACCGACGGCGCTCGGACTCTCCGGGAGGGACTTGGTGGGGCCCTTCGGATCGGACGGGGAGCGCTTCCTCGGAGCCGCGCGAGAAGGTGAGGACGGCGTCGTCCCTTTGCAGGTCGTGCGCAACTGGCCGGCCCTGCTCGAGCGATAGGCTCGAGCGTGAGATCGAGACCTATCACTTCGAAACCCAGAGTGCCGGCCAGCAGATCACCGAGACCGACGCCGAGATTCGCGA
>CBDTYP010000254.1:0-5084 GCA_965364645.1 uncultured Gammaproteobacteria bacterium
GGCGCCTATCCGGCGTTCGAGTACAAGGGGCTCGTCTTCGCCTACATGGGGCCGGCGGAGGATCGCCCGGAGTTTCCCGTCTACGATTCGTTCGAGCTCGAGGATCTCGACATGGTGCCCTACAAGGCGCCGTTTCGTTGCAACTGGCTGCAGGTTCTCGACGCCATCGTCGATCCCATCCACACGAGCTTCCTGCATTCGAGCATCAGCCGTGAGCAGTTCTCCGAGGGCTTCGGAGAAGTCGGACAGATGGATTTCTTCGAACGCGGGAGCTGGCTCCTCGGCTGCAACACGCGGCGGGTCGGCGACAATGTCTGGCTGCGCCTGAACGAGCTGGTGTTGCCCAACTTCACGCAAGCCGGCGCCGCGTTCGCCGCCGACGGCACGGCGCGACGCTACTACGGGCGCAGTGCTTTCTCCCGCTGGGTCGTGCCGGTCGACGACGAGAACACGCTCGCGATCGCATGGGCAAACTTCGGTGAGCGCGGCGATCCGCCGGAGTGGAACACGCCGGAGGGCCCCGAGCTCATCGAGCAGGGCGAGGTCTTCGACCGGACCTACGAGCAACGTCAGCGCTTCCCGGCGGACGCCGAGGCGGTGGAAGGCATGGGGCCCATCACGGTGCACGGCAACGAGAACCTGGCGCCGAGCGACAAGGGTGTCGCCATGATGCGGCGGCGTCTGCGTGAGCAGATCCGCACCGTCGCGAAGGGCGATGCACCGGGCCGGGCGACGGACCTCGCGCTCTGCCCCGTCCCGACCTACGGTGGTGACACCGTGCTCACCATGCCTCGCGCCGGCGCAGGGGCCGAGGCCGATGCGCTGAGCGGGCTCGCCCAGGCGTTCATGGAAGCGCAGCTCGCGGCCGACGGCATGCCCGAGCCGCGGCGGGTGGAGTTCGTCGTCGATCGGTTGAAGGCACTCGAGTCCGCGGGCATCGGGAAGCTCGGCGATGTCTGATCCCGTTCGGGTCCACGTCAAGAACAACCACGCATCGCCGGACACGTTTCCGCCGACACCGGAAGGCGAGGCGGTGTTCACCATTACGAGGGAGCGCTACGAGGCGGCCGCGGCCCGCCATCCGGACGTCGCCGGGCGTCTGGACGTGTTCATCGATTGGGACGAGGACAACTTCCGGGAGTCCATGAGTACCGCCGAGGTGCTGGTCACGTGGGACTTCCCTACCGAGGATCTCGCGGAGGTTGCGCCCAATCTGCGCTGGATCCACATCATCGGCGCGGGCGTGGAGCACCTCTGTCCCATGGACTGGGTTCCCGAGGGCGTGACGGTGGTGAACAACCGCGGCGCCCATGCGGCGAAGGGCGGCGAGTTCGGGCTGATGGCCGTTCTCATGCTGCACAATCACATGCCCGCGATTGTCGACAATCAGCGTGACGCCCGCTGGGAATCCCTCTACTCGACGCCCATCGAAGGCAAGACGGTCGCCATCATCGGCGTCGGCAACATCGGGGGCGGCGCGGCGCGCCACTGCCAGCGGGCCGGGCTGCGGGTGCTGGGTGTGAGCCGCCACGGCGAGCCCCGCGACGGCGTGGACGAGATGTTCACCGCCGCCGACATCGACGCGGTGCTGCCCCGGGCGGACTTCGTTTTCTTAGCGACGCCGCTGACGCCGGAGACGGCCAATCTCATCGATCGACGCCGCCAGTCGTTGATGAAGCCCGGTTGTGGGGTGATAAACGTGGGACGCGCCGGGACCATGGACTACGAGGCGCTCGCCGACAACCTTGAGAGCGGCCACATCGCCGGCGCCATCCTGGATGTGTTCGATCCGGAGCCGCTGCCCGCGGACTCACCCCTGTGGCGAACCCCCAACCTCATTGTGACTCCCCACGTATCCGCCGACGACGGCGATTCCTACGTGGCCATGACCCTGGAACTCGTGTTCGACAACATGCGGCGCTATCTCGCCGGCGAAGCCCTGATCAATGTGGTGCGACCGGAGCTTGGCTACTGATAAATGTGTAGACTTGGCCCCCGGCGAGGTAACGGAACATAGATGCGGGGAAATTCCAATGAGCGATTTATCTGAGCTGACGGACCTGCTGGATCGCCTGGATGCGGCGGAGATCCAATACACGCTCGCGAGCGTGAGCGAGGGCGCCGTCGAGGTCGGCATCGACGTGCCCGGCGAGCACTGGAAGGTGGAGTTCATGGACGACGGCGACATCGAGGTGGAGATCTACAAGGGCGACGGCCAGATCTTCGACTACTCGGTCGTCGAGGATCTCTTCGACGATGATGACGACGATAACGACGACGATCCAGATTAAGCGCGGGCCGGCCACAGGTTGATAATGGCGACACCGCCGATGGCGAGCATGCCGCCGATGACCGTGTGCAGGGTCAGCGTCTCGCCCAGGAACAGCACGCCTCCGGCGACCGTGGTCACCGGGAGCAGGAGCAGGAAGGGCATGACCTGGTTGACGTCGTGTTTCACCAGCAGGTGGTACCAGATGGCGTAGCCGAGCGCCGTCATGACGACGCCGAGATAGACGACGGCCATCCACACCAGGGGCGGCGCGTTCTCGATGGCTTCCACCTGGCCGTCCTCCACCAGCCACGACGCGACGAAGAGCTGGGGAGCGGCAAACACCGCCACCCAGGCGATCAGGGTGAATCCTCCGACGACCCCCAGCGCCTTGATCATTATCTGTCCCACGGCCCAGATGAGGGCCCCGCCGATCATCAGCAGGATGGACCCCAGGTTGTCCTCGTAGCGCGGCTCGCCGGCGATCAGCGCGACGCCGAGGAATGCGACCAACATCCCGAACGCACGCCGCCAGCCGAGACGGTCCCGGAACACGATCCACGCTACCAGCGCGCCGAAGGGCACCTCCAGCTGAACGATGAGGCTCGCCGTCGATGCGTCCATGCCCTTCAGGCCTGTGAACGTCAGGCTGTATTGAATCGCCGCGCTGACCAGCGCAATCCAGAATATCTTCCCGAGCAGCTCCCACGGCGGGCGCACGAACCATACGAGCACCAGGGCCGTCAGGGTGAAGCGCATCGCCATCAGGAGGATCGGCGGGCAATACTCGATGGCCGCCTTCGCGAACACGACGCCCATGCCCCAGATCACGGCGACCGCGATCGCCATCAAGATATCGATGGTCTTCAAAGAGTGGGGGCCGGCTCAGGCCTCTCTCACGTCCCAGCCGATCCCGACCTCGGGCATCAACGCCATGAAGGGGTCCGGGTCGAGCTCTTCCACGTTGACGAGTCTGCCCACGTTCCAGTCCCCGCGGGCGATCAGCAGGGCGGCCGCTACGAGGGGCACCGCCGTCGTATAGGAGATGGCCTGGGCGCCGATATCCCGGAAGCACTCGGCGTGATCGCAGGTGCTGTAGATGAACACCTCCCGTGCCGCGCCCGCGTTGCGGCCCTTGATGAGGCAGCCGATGCACACTTCTCCGGTGTAGCCCTCGGCGAGGCTTGCCGGATCCGGCAGCACCGCCTTCAATACTTTCAGCGGCACCACCGGCGTTCCCTCCACGTCCACGGGGTCGCCGGAGAGCAGGCCTAGGCGGTTGAGCACGTCGAACACGCCGATGTAGCGATCGTTGAAGCCCATCCAGAACTCGATGCGCTGCGCCGGGATGTTGGCGGCGAGGGAGTGGATCTCGTCGTGGCCCATGGAGTAGACCGTGTGCTCTCCCACGACGGGAAAGTCGTAGCTCCGGCTCTTGGAGTGGCAGGGGACGTTGACCCACTCGCCGTTCTCCCAGTAGACCACGTCCTCCATAATCTCCCGCAGGTTCACTTCCGGATCGAAATTGGTGGCGAAGTAGCGGCCGTGATCCCCGGCGTTGACGTCCATGATATCGATGCTGTCGATGTCGTCGATGAGATGCTTGTGGACATAGGCGCAGAAGGCGTTGACCGTCCCGGGATCGAACCCGATGCCGAGGATCCCGGTGACGCCCGCGGCCGCGAAACGATCGCGATACCCCCATTCGTAGTTGGCGTACCAGGGCGGCGGCATGTTGAAGTCGCCTTCCTTCTCGTAGATCGCCGTGTCGAGGTAGTGGGCGCCGGTCTGCAGGCAGGCCTCGATGATGGGAAGATTGCAGTGGGGACTGCCGGCATTGAGGACAATGGCGGACTTCGTCCTCGTGATCAGGTCCGCTACGGCGCCGGTGTCCTTCGCGTCCAGCCGGGAGACCGTGAGCCCGCCTTGCGGGTCCCGGAGGGTGCCCTTCTCGCGCACGCTCTCGGCGATCTGCTCGCACTTGGCCACCGTGCGCGACGCCAGGTGGATGTCTCCCAGCTCGCCGTTGTGCTGCGCGCACTTGTGGGTGACAGCGCTGCCGACACCGCCGGCGCCGATGATGAGTACGTTCCGCACCTGACCCCCTATCCAATGCGCCTATGAGAGGCGTCTCTTGTAGTCCTCGTAGCCGAACTCCCGGACCTCGCGGATGCGTCCGCTGCCGGCTTCCTCGACGGCGATGCGCGGCAGCGGCACGCCGTTGAACATCGTGTTCTTGACCATCGTATAGGGCGCCATGTCCTCGAACACCAGACGATGGCCGACCTCGAGAGGATCGTTGAACGAGTATTGCCCGAAGACGTCTCCGGCCATGCAGGTCGGCCCGCCCAGCCAGTAGGTATGGGCGCGCTCCCCGGGCCCGGCTGCGCCCCGGATGTCGACGCGGTAGGGCATCTCGAGGACGTCGGGCATGTGGGCGCTCGCGGAGGCGTCCAGGATCGCCGCGCCGTTCGGCAGCACGTCCAGCACCGAGGCGACCAGCACGCCGGCATCCATGACGACTCCCTCGCCGGGCTCGAGATACACGTCCACGTCGTGACGAGCCCGGAATCCTTCGATGGTGGCACAGAGTCCGTCGACGTCGTAGCCGTCCCGCGCGATGTGGTGACCGCCGCCGAAGTTCACCCACTCCATCGCCGGGAGGAACTCGTCGAACTTCTCCTCGAAAGCTGCCAGCGTGCGGGCCAACGCGTCGGCGTCGTGACCGCAGAGCGTGTGAAAGTGCAGGCCGCTGATGCCGTCGAGCGCATCGGCCTCGAAGTCCCCGCGGCGGACTCCCAGCCGTGAGTTCGGG
>CBDTYP010000255.1:0-5077 GCA_965364645.1 uncultured Gammaproteobacteria bacterium
CCGTAGGTTGGTGCTGAGCGTAGCCCAACATGGCGACCTGGATGTTGGGCTTCGCTGCGCTCAGCACCAACCTACGTCTTTACTTCGACTCCCCGTCATCGCACCAGCGCCCGTAGTCTTCCAGCGTCTGGTCGTCCGGTGGATACAGGCCCACCACGGCCGCCCCCTCGGCGACGCGCTGCTGCACGAAGCGCTCGAAGCGCTCCTGCTCGACGCCGGCCTCCGCCACCTCGGCCGCCATGGCGGCGGGGATCACCACGGCGCCGTCGTTGTCACAGACCATGGCGTCGCCCGGACAGACCGCGACGCCGCCGCAGCCGATGACCTCGTCGTAGCCGGCGAAGGCGAGGCCGACGATGCTCGGCGGCGCCGCGACGCCGGCGCAGAGCACTGGCAGAGGATATGCGCGGATCGCGTCGGCGTCACGCACGGGGGCATCGGTGATCGCGGCCGCGACCCCCTTGTACGCGAGCCGCGCCACCAGGATATCTCCCAGGGTCGCGCCCAGAGTGTTGCCCCGCCCATCGATCACCACCACCGAGCTCGCTGGCGCCGCCTCGATAGCGTCGCGGAACGACGGCGACTTCGCGTAACTCTCGGGCCGGGAGAGGTCCTCACGCCCCGGCACGAAGCGGATCGTGAAGGCGGGTCCAACGACCCTCTCGTCCACGGCGCAGAGCGGCGCGACTCCCCGCAGCCAGCTCGTGCGCACCCCGCGCTTGAGCAGCACCATGGTGAGCGTGGCCGTGCTCACCTGGCGAAGCCGTGCGGCCACGGACGGGTCGAGAGACATCGGGGGTGTGCTGCTCACGGAAACCTCCTCCTCGGTCGATGATTCCGGAAAACCCTTGACAGGCTCCCGGGCAGGCCCTAGTAAGAGCTATAGTATCAATCATGGTGCCTTCGCGGACTTGACCTCCCCTTGAGCGACGTTCCCCTGGGTGTTCTGTTCGGAGCACTCATTGTTCTCATTCTGCTTTCGGCATTCTTCTCCGGCTCAGAAACCGGCATGATGGCCTTGAACCGCTATCGCCTGCGCCATCTCGCTAAGAGCGAGCACAAGGGCGCGAGGCGAGCCGCGGAGCTGCTCGAACGTCCGGACCGGCTCATCGGTCTCATCCTTCTAGGCAACAATTTCGTCAACATCGTCGCCGGAATGCTGGCGGCGTTTATCGCCTGGCGCATCATGGGCGAGCCGGGGCTCGCGCTCGCACCCTTCGTGCTCACCGTGGTGGTTCTCGTGTTTGCCGAGGTCGCACCCAAGACCCTCGCGGCCCTGCACCCGGAACGCATCGCCTTCCCCGCCGCGGTCGTCCTCAAACCGCTGTTGAAAATCTGCTACCCCGTGGTCGCCGCCATCAACTGGCTCGCGAACGGCGTGCTGCGCCTCGTGAACGTGTCGCCCACCGACGTGGATTCCGAACAGCTCAGCACCGACGAGTTGCGCACGGTAGTAAACGAAGCGGGTACGCTGATCTCTCACAAGTACCAGAGCATGCTCGTGAGCATCCTGGATCTCGAGAAGGTCACGGTGGACGACATCATGGTGCCCCGCAACGAGATCAACGGCATCGATATCGACGACGAGATGGACGACATCATCGATCTGCTCGTGCACAGCCAACACACACGGCTGCCGCTGTATCGCGGCGACATCGACAACGTGCTTGGCATGCTGCATCTGCGTAAGGTTCTGCAGCCGCTCGAACACACGGAGCTCAACAAGGAATGGCTGCAGGAGAACGCGAGTGAACCCTACTTCGTCCCCCTGGGGACGCCGCTGAATACGCAGCTGCGCAATTTCCAGCGCCAGCGCCAACGGATCGGGCTCGTGGTCGACGAGTACGGGGATGTGGACGGGCTCGTGACGCTCGAGGATCTCCTCGAGGAGATCGTCGGCGAGTTCACGACCGATCCGGCGGATCACAGCCCCGACGTGCATCCCCAGGCCGACGGGACCTATCTCATCGACGGTGGCGCGAACGTGCGCGAACTCAACCGCACGATGCGCCTGGAGCTGCCCACCGACGGACCGAAGACACTGAACGGGCTCGTGATCGAGTACCTCGAGTCGATCCCGGAACCGGGTACGAGTCTGTTGATCGCGGGCTATCCGGTGGAGATCGTGCAGGTGAGCGGCAACGCGGTGAAGACGGCGCGCCTCAAGCCCGCCATGCGCAAGATCCCGCGGCGGCCCGCGCAGGACGACGACTAGGCGTCACTCCTGGAGGAGCGACAATGCGTCGCCGAGATGATCCACGGCGCTCACCTCGAAGCCGTCGATCGGACGCCGTGGCCGGTTGGCCGTGGGGACGATGGCGCGTTTGAAGCCATGCTTCGCGGCTTCCTGGAGGCGTTCCTCCCCGTAGGCGACGGGACGGATCTCGCCGGCCAGACCCACCTCGCCGAAGACGACGAGATCCGCCGCCACGGGCCGCGCGTTGAGGCTCGAGACCACGGCCACCAGCAGCGGGAGATCCGCGCCGGTCTCGGCGATGCGCATGCCGCCAACCACGTTGACGAAGACGTCCTGATCCTGAGTAGCGATGCCCGCGTGCCGGTGCAGCGCGGCCAGCAGCATGCCGAGCCGGTTAGCATCGGCGCCCACGGCGACCCGCCGCGGGTGGGCGAGCTGGGTCGCATCCACGAGCGCCTGGATCTCCAGCAACAACATGCGCGTGCCTTCCCTGACGACGGTGACCGTGCTGCCGGCGACGTTCTTGTCGCCGCGGGAGAGAAAGATCGCCGACGGATTGCTCACTTCCCGCAGGCCGCGCTCGGTCATGGCGAAGAAGCCGAGCTCGTTGGCGGCGCCGAAACGATTCTTGATCGCGCGGATCACCCGGTAGCGGCTGTCGCTCTCACTCTCGAAGTACAGCACCGCATCCACCATGTGCTCCAGCACCCGCGGCCCCGCGATCGCGCCGTCCTTGGTCACGTGGCCGATCAGCAGGACGGCGGTGTCCCCCTGCTTGGCGAATTGCACGAGCCGTGCCGCGCTCTCTCGAATCTGCGCGACGCTTCCCGGGGCCGACTGGAGCGTGTCGGTGAACATGGTCTGGATGGAGTCGATGACCATCACCGAAGGCCGCTCCCGGGCGGCGAGGGCGAGGATCTGCTCCACCTGGGTCTCCGCCAGCAGGCGCAGGCGCTCGGTGGCGAGGCCGAGGCGCTGCGCGCGCAACGTCACCTGGCGCAGGGACTCCTCGCCGGTCACGTAGAGGGGCTGCCCCACTCCCTCTCCCGGGCCATCTCCTTGGCCCTCCCCTGCCCGGCCCGCGAGCGCCTGGAGCAACAGAGTGGACTTACCGATGCCGGGATCGCCGCCGACGAGCACCACGGATCCGGGGACGAGCCCGCCACCGAGCGCGCGATCCAGCTCGCCGATCCCGAGCGGCTGATGGCGCTGCGCCTCCGCGGCTACGTCGTCGGCATCGACGATGCGACTGGGTGTCTCGACCACGCCCCGCAGCTGACCACCGCGGGCGCCCGGTCGCGGCGCCGGCGCGACGCCCTCGAGCAGCGTGTTCCACTGGCCGCATTCCGGGCATTGCCCGCTCCACTTCGACGCGCTGGCGCCGCAGGCCTGACACTGATAGACGCGCTTTTCCCGCACTTCGATACGCCGCGTGATGCCGGCGGCCACCGTATCAGAGCGATACCTTCCGATCCATCGGCGGGCGCCCTGCTAAACTAGGTAGCTGTCCCGATGGCGCGAGAAGGACGATCCGGGAGTCTCGACGTTTGAGTCATAGGAAAGCAGACAACCCACCTCCGTTGAGGCCGCTGCTGGTCGAGGAGGCGCGAGCCCAGGAGTTGAAGCACTCGTCACTCGATCTGCCGTCGGTGACGCTCAGCCAACGCCAGCTCTGCGACCTCGAGCTGCTCATGTGCGGCGCGTTCACGCCCCTCGCGGGGTTCATGGGAGAGAAGGTCTACGACAGCGTGCTGGAGCACGGGGCCACGCCCGACGGCGGCGTGTGGCCGGTCCCCATCACCCTGGACGTCGCGCCGAAGCTGGCCGACGCTCTCGCGGTCGGCGATCGCCTCGCCCTGCGGGACAACGAGGGCTTCATGCTCGCGTTGCTCACGGTCGACGATGTGTGGACGCCCGATCGGGAACGCGAGTGTCAGCTCGTGTACGGCACCGGGGACGTCAACCATCCCGGCGTCGCCTATGTGAAGGAACAGACACAGCCGGCATACGTGGGCGGCAGCGTCGAGGGCATCGAGCTGCCCACTCACTACGACTACGAAGATCTCCGCCACACGCCCGAGGAGCTGCGCCACCTCTTTCACAAGCTCGGTTGGCGCCGGGTCGTCGGCTTCCACACCGCCCGTCCCATGCACCGGCTGGCGCGGGAGATCACCATGACCGCCGCCAAGCAGGCGGAGGCGCACATTCTCCTGCATCCGGTGGTGGGCATCGGCAGGCCGCGGGATCTCAGCCGTTTCGCCCGAGTGAAGTGTTACCAGGCGCTGCGCAGGCACTACCCCCACGGTCTCACGACCCTCTCGCTCCTGCCGCTGGCGACGCGCATGGCCGGCCCCCGCGAGGCGGTGTGGCACGCGATCATCCGCCGCAACTACGGCTGCACCCACTTTATCGTCGGCCCCGATCACGGCAGCCCGCCGGACGAGGGCAGCGGACGCTTCTACCCAGCCGATGCCGCGAAGGAGCTGGTCGCGGCCCGGGAGGCGGATATTGGCATCCGGCCGGTGGCCTTCCCACGACTCGCATGGTCGTCGGGCCGCGCGCGCTTCGTCGAGGTCGACGGCTCCAGGGACCATGTCGGCGGGGGCGATGCGAACGAAGAAGTGAGCGACGACGTGCTCGCCAGGCGCCTCTCCCACGGTGAGGACGTTCCCTCGTGGTTCAGTTATCCGGAAGTACTGGATGCGCTGCGAAAGGTGTACCCGCCGCGCCACCGGATGGGTATCACGCTCTTCTTCACCGGTCTCTCCGGTTCCGGGAAGTCGACTCTCGCGCGCATCATGTACGGAAAGTTCATCGAGGACGGAAAGCGGCCGACGACGCTGCTCGACGGCGACATCGTGCGCCGCAACCTCTCCAGCG
>CBDTYP010000256.1:0-5072 GCA_965364645.1 uncultured Gammaproteobacteria bacterium
CTCGATGAGCGGGCTGTGGCCTTCGGTGCTGCGTACGACGGCGCCGATGTTGATTTCTTCAGGAGCCTTGGAGAGCTGGATGCCGCCGCCTTTTCCGCCCTCCGGCCCCATGTCTATCAGCCAGTCGGCTTCCGCGATGACGTCCAGGTTGTGTTCGATCACGATCACGGTGTTGCCCGCGCCCACGAGACGATGCAGGACACCGATCAGCTTCTCCACATCTGCCATGTGCAGGCCGATGGTGGGCTCGTCCAGCACATAGAGGGTGCGCGTGCCGCGCAGGCGCCGGCCGCGGCCGTCCGGGGCCTCCACGGGCCTCGCCTTGGCGAGCTCGGTGACGAGCTTGATGCGCTGCGCCTCGCCGCCGCTGAGCGTCGGGCTCTGCTGGCCGAGGGTAAGGTAGCCGAGGCCCACTTCGCGCAGCAGCTCGAGCGCGCGATGTATCGGGGCGTGGGCGCGGAAGAACTCGCTCGCGTCGTCCACGCTCATGGCGAGTACGTCGCCGATACTCTTGCCGCGGTAGTGCACGGCCAGGGTCTCCTCGCCGAAGCGCGCCCCGCCGCATACGTCGCAGGGCACGCGCACGTCGGGCAGGAAGCTCATCTCGATCTTCTTCATCCCCTGACCTTCACACGCGCCGCAGCGCCCGCCGTGGACATTGAAGGAGAAGCGCCCCGGCGCATAACCCCGTATCCGCGCCTCGCTGGTGTCGGCGAACACCCTCCGGATGTTGTCCCAGAATCCCACGTAGGTGGCCGGGCAGGAGCGTGGCGTCTTCCCGATCGGTGTCTGATCCACCTCGAGCACCCTGTCCACCGACTCGTGCCCCTCGAGCCCACGGCATCCCACCAGCGGCGCATTCCTGCTCCGGCCCCTGCGCCCCTTCCTGCGTTGCTCCAGTAGACGTTTCAAATTGTCGTGGACGACGTCGCGGACGAGCGTGCTCTTGCCGCTGCCGCTCACTCCGCTCACACCGATGAGACGGCCAAGCGGCATCTTCGCGTTGATCCCGCGAAGGTTATGGAGGCGCGCGCCTACGATGCGCAGCTCCCCTTCGGCGGCCCCGGTCCTCTGTGCGCCATTCAGTGGGTGGGGAAGCGGATTGGCGAGGAATCGCCCGGTCACGGAGTCGGGGTTCGCCAGCAACTCCTCGAAGGTGCCCGCGGCGACGACCCGCCCGCCGTGCACGCCCGCGCCGGGGCCGAGGTCGATGACGTGCTCCGCGTGGCGGATAGTGTCCTCGTCGTGCTCGACCACGACGATCGTGTTCCCCTTCTTCTCGAGCTTCGCCAGGGTCTTCAGCAACATCTTCGTGTCGCGCACGTGCAGGCCGATGGTGGGCTCATCGAGGATGTAGCAGACTCCTCTCAGGTTGGATCCGAGCTGGGATGCGAGCCGGATGCGTTGGGCCTCGCCGCCGCTCAACGTCGGCGCCGATCGATCCAGAGTCAGGTAGCCGAGGCCCACCTGGCGCAGGAATCCGAGCCGCGAGCGCAGCTCGGCGAGGATATCCCGGGCTATCTGCGCGTCCCGTCCGCCGAGGCGCATGCGCGTGAACAGACTGTCGGCGGCATCCACCGTCAGGGCGGTCATGGCCCCGATGTCGCGGCCCCTGAACCTCACGGCCAATGCCTCGGGTCGCAGGCGATGACCATGACAGGCGTGGCAGCAGACGTCGCCGCCGTCCCCGTCGATCCACCAGTTCTCCTCTCCTGTCTGATCGGCGTCGAAGTCCTCGAGCTCGACCCCCGTCCCATAGCAGGTCTCGCACCAGCCGTGCGGCGAGTTGAACGAGAACAGGCGCGGGTCGAGGTCGGCGAAGCTGCGGCCGCAGGACGGGCAGGCGCGCTTCACGGAGAACAGTTTCTCCGCGCCGGCGCGACCTTGCCGTGCTACCCGCACCATGCCCTTGCCGAAGTCGAGCGCACGGTCCAGCAGCGCCGCGAGGGCGGCCTCCGACTTCGGCGACACACTCACCTCGCCGACGGGCAGGTCGATATCGTGCTCCTTGAAGCGATCGAGGCGCGGCCACGGCGCGACGGGGGTGTCGGCGCCGTCCACGCGCAGCACCCCGTAGCCCTTGCCCGCCGCCCACTTGGCGAGGTCGGTGTAATAGCCCTTGCGTGCGACCACCAACGGCGCGAGCACGCGTACCCTGCGCCCGCGAAAGTCTCGGATGATGCGGGCGACGATGGCGTCCCGGGTCTGACTCTCGATGGGGATGTCGCAATCCGGGCAGTGCTGCACGCCGAGCTTGACGAACATCAGGCGCAGGAAGTGGTAGGTCTCGGTCAGGGTGGCGACCGTGCTCTTGCGCCCGCCGCGGCTGGTGCGCTGCTCGATGGCTACCGTCGGCGGTATGCCGAAGATGGCATCCACGTCCGGGCGCGCCGCCGGTTGCACGAACTGGCGCGCATAGGCGTTAAGGGACTCCAGGTAACGGCGCTGTCCCTCGGCGAACAGTATGTCGAACGCAACGGTGCTCTTGCCGCTGCCGCTGACGCCTGTGATGACCGTGAAGCGGTTGTGAGGGATCGCGACCTCGATGTTCTTGAGATTGTGCTCGCGCGCGCTGCGCACCTCGATGAAGTCCCGGCCGTTCGTCTTTCGTTTTTCGGTTGTCGATTGAGACTGCCCGCGCCTGGCTCTTCCCGCACGTCGCGCGGGTTTCGACGCAGTAAGCATCTGATCGTGCAGGGCGGTGCCGGTGAGACTGCTCTTCATCGAAGCGATCTCGGTGGGCGGTCCGACGCCGACGATCTCGCCGCCGCCGTCACCGCCTTCCGGGCCGAGATCGATCACCCAGTCACACGCCTCGATGACATCCAGGTTGTGCTCGATGACCACGAGCGAGTGGCCACCGGCGAGCAGGCGGCGGAACGCGGCGATGAGGGTGGCCACGTCGTCGAAGTGCAGGCCCGTCGTGGGCTCATCGAAGAGCAGCAACTTCGGGCTCGCGCTGGTCTTTGCCAGGTGCCCGGCGAGCTTCAGGCGCTGGGCCTCGCCGCCGCTGAGCGTCGGCACCGGCTGCCCGAGCTTCATGTAGTCGAGCCCGACGGCGGAGAGGGGTTCCAGCGCGGAAATCACCTTCGGCTTGTCGGCGAAGAAGGCCAACGCCTCCGCCACCGTCAGATCGAGAACATCCGCCATGGATCGTGCGCGGGCGAGCGCCTTGCCGCGGCCTCTGGCCGTCGACGGCAGCTTGACTTCCAGAACCTCGGGACGGAAACGGCGCCCGTCGCAGTCCGGGCATCGCAGGTACACGTCGCTCAGGAACTGCATCTCCACGTGCTCGAACCCGTTCCCGCCGCAGGTCGGGCAGCGTCCGGTCCCGGAGTTGAAGCTGAAGGTGCCCGGCTTGTAGCCCCTCTCGCGCGCCAGGGGCTCCTCGGCGAACAGCTTGCGTATGGTGTCGAGCGCACCGACATAGCTCGCGGGGTTGGAGCGGGTCGTCTTGCCGATGGGGGACTGGTCCACGAGCATGACGTCGTCGATATGCTCGTGCCCGCGGATGCTGCGATGGCGTCCCGGCGCATCGACGGGCCGGCCCTTCAGCTTGCGAATGCCCCGGTAGCAGATGTCCTCGATCAGGGTCGACTTGCCGGAACCGCTCACGCCGGTGATGCACACGAACCGATTCAATGGCAGGCGGACGTCGATGTCGTTGAGATTGTGTTCCGCCGCGCCGGCGATCTCGAGCCAGTGCTCGGCTGCCGAGGCGTTTTCCCGGCCGGCGGCCGGCACGCGGGAGATGCGCTTCCTGCCGCTCAGGTACTGCGCGGTCAGGGAGTGCGTCGAGCGTTCGAGTTCCCGGGGCGTCCCGTTGAAGACAATCCTGCCGCCGCGTTCCCCGGGGCCTGGGCCCATATCCAGAACCCGATCCGCGGCGCGCATGATCTGCGCGTCGTGCTCGACCACGATCAGGGAATTCCCCGCATCCCGCAACCGGCGCAGTACGCCGATTACCCGGCCCATGTCCCGGGCGTGCAGGCCGATGCTGGGTTCGTCCAGCACGAACAATGTATTCACGAGCGACGTGCCCAGCGCGGTGGTCAGGTTGATGCGCTGCACTTCCCCGCCGCTCAGGGTGCGTGACTGCCGATCCAGAGTGAGATAGCCGAGCCCGACCTCCACCAGGTAGCGCAGGCGGGAGCGGATCTCGTCGAGCATGAGGCTGGTTGCTTCATCCCAGGGCTTCGGCAGCTCCATGTCGGCGAAGAACGCGTTGCAGCGATCCAGGGGCAGCAGAAGAACGTCGTGAACGTTCAAGCCGGGCAGCGCCGAGAGCGCCTTCGCTGTGAGTGTCGTACGCGACGGTCGAAAGCGTTCCCTGCCGTCGAGCGCCGCGTCCGCCTCCGACTTCGATCCCAGCCGCCAGTCGAGCGCCTCGGCTTTCAGGCGCGCCCCGTCGCAGGTCGTGCAGGGCGCATAGGAGCGGTAGCGCGACAGCAGGACGCGGATGTGCATGCGGTAGCTCTTCGTCTCGAGCCAGTCGAAGAAGCCCTTGACCCCATACCATCGACGGGAACCCCGCTTGTCCTCACCGTCGAGCACCCACCGTCTGTGTGTCTTTGCGAGGCGCCGCCAGGGAACGTCCACTGGCACCTTGCGGGTGGCGGCGTGGCGCATGAGGTCTCGCTGACAGTTCCGATAGCTCTTGCTCTGCCACGGCTTCACCGCGCCCTCGGCGAGGCTCTTGCTCTCGTCGGGAACCACCAGCGAGTAATCGATGCCCATGGTGCGGCCGAATCCGCGGCAGTCTTCACAGGCGCCTATTGGTGAGTTGAAGGAAAAGGTGCTGGGGATGGGTTCCCGGTAGACGATGTTGCAATCGGGGCAGCGATAGTCTGAGGAGAACTGCCAGGAAGCGCCGGGCGACTGTTCCTCGTCCAGAAGGTAGACGGCGATCTCCCCCCGCCCCCGTTCCAACGCCGCCTCCAATGCCTCGACGATGCGCCCGCGGCGCGCGGACTGGAAGCGAACGCGGTCCTGGATCACCTCCAGCATCCGCCGACTTTTCTTGTGGATCCTGGTGTAGCCCTGGCGGTTCAGGAAGCCTTCGATCTCCGCCT
>CBDTYP010000257.1:0-5057 GCA_965364645.1 uncultured Gammaproteobacteria bacterium
TGATTCCAGTACGCCGCGGCAACCGCGGTGACGAAATTGGTGATGCCCGGTCCGTTCTGGGCAATGATGACGGCGACCTCGCCGCCGACGCGGGTATAGCCGTCGGCCATGTGGGCGGCGCCCTGCTCGTGGGCGACATCCACGAAGCGGATTCCCGCTGCCGCGAAGACGTCGAGACCGGGCATGAATGCCGAGCCGACGATACCGAAGGCGACCTTTACCCCCTGAACCCGCAGCGTCTCTACGAACGCTTCGTGTGATGTCATTTCCATTTCCGGAACTCCTACAGGTGTCTTGGTGACTGAAAACCGGCTCTTAGGCCAACGGCCCATTCTAGCGGGGGGCTCCTGGTCCAGAGGGGGCCAACGAGGGGGTATTTATGGTGCCACGGCAGGGAGAGACAGGCCGCCTCGCACCTGCCGGAAGCCGCGTTACTCCACGATCTCCGCGATCTGCAGCATCTCGACCGACGGGAACATCTTGAGCTTCTTCGCCGTCGTCATGTTGACCACGTAGGCGTACTGGTCCACGGACAAGATGGGCAGGTCACCCGGCTTCTTCCCGTCGACCAGGATCGACTTCGCCTGCCTGCCGGCGAGCGCACCCACATCCTGATAGCGCGCGGCGATGGATAACAGCGCGTGGGAATCCCGCACCAGCCGCTCATAAGGGGAGAGCACGGGAATGCCATGGTCGACGGCGGACTGAGTGAAGACCTCTCTGTGCACATCGAGAAACGAGCTGGACCCCAGGTAGATGAAGTCCACACCGGCGGCCTGGAGCTCCGCCACGCGCACGGGAATGGACTCCGCCGTCGGCTTACCGTCGGCGCCCAGATCCAGCTCGAGCGCGATCAGCTCGAAGTTCATCTTGCCCGAGAGGTCCGCCATCTCCTTCACCTTCACGACGGAGTTGTGCTCGTTGGTGTTGTACAGGATACCGAGCCGCTTGAAGGCCGGGAAATAGGATCGGATGGTGTTGATGTTCACGGCCTCGGGCACCCGGTTCCGGGTCCCGGTGACGTTGTCACGGCCAGTCTTCTCATAGCTCTCGATGACCTTCGACCCGATGGGGTCGGCCACCACCATGAAGACCACCGGAATGTCGTTGATGAACCGGGAATCGTCCTGATCCGCCAGGGTTCCGGCGATGCCCCGGGTCACGCTCGTGCCCCAGGTAACGACCAGGTCCACGCCGAGTGCCCGCGCCTCCTCCACGTAACCCGGCAACTTTCCTTTGTCTCTGTTCGCGTTGCGAATCACGAGCTCGGCATCGATGCCGCTGGCGGCTATGTACTCCTTGAATCCCTCGCAGGCCTCCTCGCAGCCGCGCCAGAACACCATGTAGATGGTGAATCCTTCCTTCGCCTGCGCGACGGGAGACCAGGCCAAGGCGCCGACCAGAGCGCCGAGCAGGGCGAGCAGTATCGCGGGGTTCCTGCAGATTCTCATGACTGTTCTCCACCTCGTACCGACAGGAGTCCTCCGCCGAGCACGAGTGACGCGGCGTAGACGCACGCCCCCGCGATCGCCCACACCCCGACCACCGCGATGGCGCCGGGATAGCCGATATGGCTGCTGAGGAGCGCGACGAGCACAAGCCCTATGATACTGCCTCCGCGCTCCAGGGTGCGCAGCGAGCCGAGGACGGCGTTGGATCCCAGGTGACGGAGCTCCGACTCGGCCATGGAGATGGCGACGGACACCTGGGGGCCCCGGGCCATCCCCTGGCCGATACCGGCGCCCCAGACCGCGACCAGGATGCCGAGCTGGGTGCCCCACACCGCGCCCACCAGCAACGAGACGCCAGCGAGAACGGCGCCCGCTACCGCCATCACGGCCGGCTCGATGCGGCCGTCGGTGAGCCGGGCCGTCGCCGGCCCCACCAGCGCGACCATCAGGAAGAATCCCATCAGCGTCCTGCCGATATCCGCAGCCGAGGCGCCAAGCTCGCTCAAGTAGAGAGTCGCGAGGTACGCCACGAAGGTCTGGAGGACGACGCTAGCCGGGATGGCGATGCCAAATACGAGGGCCGAGAAGCGCAGGTTCCCCAGCGGCGCCCATATGGAAGCCGAGGGTTTGCCGGCGGGGGCCTGCTCGGTGGCCGGCTGCGCCCGGCGCCCCGGGATCAGGCGATACACCAGCAGGGCCGCGAGCACCATGAGCGCGGCGCTCACCAGGAAAACCATGTCCTGGCCCAGGCGATCCGCGAGCACGCCGCCCATGGCCGTACCGCAGAAGATGCCTGCGAACAACACGCCCGAGTAGATGCCGAGCGATCGACTCCGCTGGTCCTTCGGCGCCACGTCGAGCACGTAGTCCTGGCACACGAGCATGATGGTGGCGTAACCGAATCCGGATACAGTACGAAACAGGATGATCTCCAGGACGTTGGTGGCGAAGTAGAGCCCGACGTAGGCAACGACGGTCGGCGCGGACATCAGCAGCATGAACCCGCGATACCCGAAGCGTTCCGCGAGGGGCCGCGCATAGGGAGATCCCAACAGTATCGCCAGCTGGTAGCCGGCAATCGGGAGTGCGATGACCACGCCGAGATCGAGCCAGGTCAGCGGATTGTCAGCGGCCATCGTGAACAGTGGAAAGAACGCCAGCGGCAGCTGGGAGGCGGCGGCGACGAGAAAGAGCGGCAGGCGGATATCGTTCAGGTACGAGAAGACCATCAGCGTCGGGCGCTGCGCGGAAAGTCCGTGCCGCGAGCGCAGCTCGTCGAGCGTTCCCGATCCGACGCCGGCGCGCGCGAATCCGCGATGTAACGCCTCCGCGCGCTCCGAGAGGAACGCGCCGATAAGGTCTACGGCGTTCCTTCCCCGAGCCTCGATGCGTCTCGAGAAATCCCCGGTGGCCTGCAGGGTAACCAGATGCTGTAGCCGATTGAACGGCGCGGTCAGAGACACGCTCGTCATGACGACCAGCACCTCGAACGCGAGCAGGATGGCGACAATCGCGATCACGCCGAGATCGAGGAGCACGTTCTCGAACTCACGGGCGATGTAGCCCGTGTCGACGTCGATGATGATGTAGCCGATCTGCTCTCCGCCGGACTTGATGGGATAGGCCACCACGTCCTTGCTGGAACGGCGCGGACCGTAGATGTTCTCCTCCCGCTCGCCGGCCTCGAGGATGATGCGTCCGGTGGCGACGCCGATATAAGCGACCTCGGGAAACTCCTTCAGGAAGTTGCCGAAGTAGCGCTCGGCGCCGACCAGCTGGCCCAGCGGCACGCCGGCGCTCACCGCGCGCTGGATGTTCTGGTTGATGACCGTGCCCATCAGCGTCGTGCGGTTGGCGATCTCCGGCTCGATGGAGCCGTTCACGGTTCGGATGGTCAGGAACGCGAGCGCCAGAGCGGAGCCGACGATCAACAGCCCCGCCCAGGGCATGAGCTTGCGCGCGATCAATCGCGCGAGGGAAGTCTCGGGAGCCGACGTCATGACCATCGAGTCGGCGTCGGCCGCAGGCGGCGCACCGGGAGCGTCTTCGACCTCTCCGAGGATCGCCCTGACCTTGGTGTAATTCTCGGTAGCCTCGTTGAGATTGTCTTCCAGCTTCTCCATGTCGTCACGGAGGAAACCGAGGCTCTCGGCCTCGGCCTCCGTCATAGGCGGCGACCTCGCGACAGCTCCGTCGCCGCGACGAAGGGCGGCCAGGATCCCGTCGAGCCGCGACAGACCATGTATGGCGCCGGAAAGCCTGAGGCGCAGCAGCAGCCAGGCCGCGACCGAGAAGATGACGAGCAGCGTGATCGTCGTCGTCGCGATGTGCCGAGTGACGGCGGCGGTCTGTGCTTCGAACTCCGACTTGGGATACACGACGACGATGTTTCCGACGGTGGTGCCCGCCGCGTTGGAGATACTGACACCGCTGAAGAGCTCCGTGTCGCTCTCGACACTCCATTCGCTGCCGTCGGCGAGGGACTGGGCGAGCTGGACCTTCTCGGGGACATTGCTCGGGTCGTCGGGATCCGTCGTCTGGACGATGATGCCGGTCGGGTTGAACGCATGAATGGCGGTGATCCGGGAGTCGGTCTGCTGCGCGCGCGCCAGCAACGCGGGAGCGTTGCGCACCATGGAGATGGGCAGGCCGAGATTCACCACCGACTGGAATGAATCCGCCGTGGTCTGGGCGACCACGGACAGTCGCTGGCGGATCAGCTTGGAGTAGAGCGCGTTGTGCTGGAGGGCGGAGAGCACCGCCAGGACGATGAGGACCGTCGCGATTATCGCGGTGAACGTGATCCAGCTACGCCACAGGATGGACATCGGTTAGAGCCTTCAACCATCCGTGGCTCTGTCTTCCTTGTTTTCGTGCAGGCCTATGATACAGAGCCCACGGCCTCTCCGTCGCCCATTATCGCCTGGCCTTTGCCGGGGTCGGCGCCGCGACCCGCCCACACTCCCGGACTACGGCCTCGCGGTCAAGCGGCCGGAACTCCCGAAGAGGCGAACCCATGGCAGCGTTGACCGACGCTATTCCGGGGGCGTCTAATAGCTGCCCCCGGGAACGCTTGCCCCGAGGCAGCCCATGCAGGAACGCACATGAAGTCACACTATCGGGTCGTCGTCGTCGGTGGAGGCGTGGTTGGCGCCTCGGTTCTCTATCACCTGGCCAAATTCGGTTGGTCCGATGTCGCCATCGTCGAACGCTCGGTTCTGACAGCGGGCTCTTCCTGGCACGCGGCCGGCGGCATCCATGCGCTCAATGCCGATCCCAACATGGCGGCCCTGCAGGCCTACACCATCGACCTGCTCGCCGAGGTCGAGAAGGAGTCCGGCCAGGACATCGGGCTGCACATGACCGGCGGCATCACCGTCGCCTCGGCGCCGGCCCGCTGGGAGTGGCTGCAGGCGACCTACCGCATCTTCCAGACGATCGGCATCGAGGACTGCTACCTGATGACCCCGGCCGAGATCAAAGAGAAGTGTCCGATCATGGACGTCTCCGGCGTTCTCGGCGGGCTCTGGGCCGACCGCGAGGGCTACGTCGACACGACCGGCACGGTGCATGCCTACGCGATTGCCGCGCGCAAGCGCGGGGCCG
>CBDTYP010000258.1:0-5026 GCA_965364645.1 uncultured Gammaproteobacteria bacterium
TCGGGGCATCGCCGATCAGCGGCAGGCCATCGTGGCAGGCCTGCGAGACTCGGTGGACGAGTTCAGGAAGTCCGTGCCGGGAACGACTGCGAAGGACGTGATGAACCTCGTACTGATGACCCAGTACTTCGACATGCTGAAGGAGATCGGAGCGTCTTCGCGAACGAACGCGATCCTCATCCCGCACTCGCCGGGAAACCTCACGAGCCTGACCGAGCAGATGCGCAATGCCATGATCGAGGCGGACCAGACGGTCAAGGCGTCGGATGCGCCGGCAGGACCGCAATTCGAGTTCGTGACCCCTGACGAGTCCGACTCACGCCAAGGCCCAATGCGACCCTTGGCACCTGCCATACCCGGGAACGGCGGCCACGCTCGCTGAGCGAGCAGGATGGATCAACCTCATGAATGAGAACACGAAGGAAGTCAACCTCTCCACGCCGGGCAACGATGCATCGCCTCCTCAGGGGGAAAGCATGACGCCGAACGCCGACACGACCATCGGTGATCTCGTGACCGCCGTATTCGATGAGGCTGCGCACTACAGAACTGATCTGCGAAAGGTGTCCCAAATAGCCACGCAGGCCGTGACGCGCCTGCTTCGCCGTGCAAGAAGCAGATCGGACGTCATCGACGCCATTCGAGGCGTGATCTCGGATGGATGCCGCCTCCCAGCGTACGGCACACCCGTTCCCGTGAGCGCCCAGATCCGCGTTGCGGTATACGCGGCAGCGTCGTCGCGGTCCCAGCGTAGGTCGACCGGGGCCCACGGTTCGTGTTCGCTTGGCCGGTCCCATGACCTCCAACGGTCCTGAACGGCCCGGCGCGCGAGCCGACGCGGCACAGCTCAGCGCGCCCGCATTCCGGTGGTCGTGGAGGTTCGCCACGATCGCCGGCATCGGCATCCACATCCACGCCACCTTTCTGCTGCTCCTCCTCTTCCTGGCCTTCAGTGATCTGGTGGCTGGCCACGGGGTCACGGCCATGGCCCGCGGAACGCTGCTGATCCTCGCGGTCTTTGCCACGGTCGTGCTCCACGAGCTGGGACACGCGCTCACGGCCCGGCGCTTCGGTGTGCGCACACGGGACATCACCCTCTTGCCCATCGGCGGCGTTGCTCGGCTCGAACGGATGCCGGAGAAGCCTGGTGAGCAGCTCCAGGTGGCACTGGCGGGACCGGCGGTAAACGTCGGCATCGCGATACTCCTATTCGGTTTGGTGCGCCTGCTCGGGGTCCCGGCCGGCATCGAGGGCCTTCGCCAAGCAAGTGGGCCATTCCTCACGCAGTTGATGTGGATCAACGTGTTCCTGGCAGGGTTCAATCTCCTGCCGGGTTATCCGATGGACGGAGGTCGCGTCTTGCGGGCTCTGTTGGCGATGCGCATGGCCCCGGAACGTGCGACCCAGACAGCAGCCCGTGTCGGACAGGGCGTAGCCGTGATCTTCGGGCTCGTGGGACTGTTCCTGAGTCCATTCCTGGTGGTGATCGCGGTCTTCATCTGGCTTGGCGCCCAGGCTGAGCATTCCCAATCGACGATGAAGCTGGCTCTCGCCGGTTTGTCGGTCCGCGATGGAATGATCACGGAGTTCGACGAGCTGTCCTCGACCGATTCCCTTTCGCGAGCGGTGGATCTCACGCTGGCCGGGTTCCAGCGGGACTTCCCGGTCACGGATGGCACAAGCCTGCTTGGCATCCTCACGCAGGGCGATCTGTTGTCGGGCCTCGCGGAGCGAGGAAGGAGCTCTTCCGTGCGGGAGGCGATGCAGCGGAGCTTCGACTCGTTGACCCCCTCGGACGCTCTCGATGGCGCCTTGACACGGATGCATCAAGGCCGTTGCCACGCACTGATGGTGATCGAAAGCGAGAGAGTCGTCGGGCTATTGACAAGGGGAAACGTCAGCGCGTTCCTGGCCTTGCAGGCTGCAGGGAGCCACGGTGGAACCTCAGGGCGCTGGACCGCGCCGATCACGCTTGCTCCGAGAAGGGCGTGATGGAGTCTTGTTGCAGAGCCTCCGCGTCAAGGGCCCCGCACCGATTCCATCGCCGGGCCTGGAGGCAAGACGATGATCATCGTGCGCAGGTCCGCTGACCGCTACCACGTGCGGCAACGACAGCGAAATGTCTGGTCTACCTTTGGCCCCAAGGTCGCGGACGGGTTCGAGACTCTCATCGCACTGAACGAAGGCCTGATTCCACCAGGAGAGAGCATCCCGTCGCTCCCGTTCCAGGACGCCGAAGTCATCACCTACGTGCTCGAGGGAGCGCTTGCATGCAAGGGCTCGAAAGGCGGAGTTGGGGTCACCTACGCAGGCGAGTTTCAGCGCAGGGGTGCGGTGCGTGGGCGCCGTGAGAGGAACGCCTCGCGGAGCGCCTGGGCCCGCGTCTTCCAGATCGGGTTGCGCGCCTCGGCAGTCGGGCTCCAGCCCAGCCCGGAGACGAAGCGCTTCTCGATCGCGCAGCGCCGCGGCGTGCTGTGCGTCATCGCGTCGCACGACGGACGGTGTGGATCCCTGCGTATCCAATCAGATGCTCAGGTCCACTCTGCCATACTCGACTCCGGGCGGCACTTGGCTTACGAGCTCGCGCCGGAGAGCCGCGCCTGGCTCCACATCGTTACGGGCGAGGTGCAAATGGGTGGTGACGTCCTGACCACGGGTGACGGCGCCGGCATCACGGCCGAGCACGCGGTCTCTCTCGTCGCTGAAGACGATAGTGAGATCCTGCTCGTTGGATTGGCCGAGCCGCAACTCGGGTCCTCCAGCACGGAATTCGCGCCGTGATCGGACGAACAGAAAGCGCTCCGAGGAGAAGTGCGCGAGGGTGCGGTCGGCCAGCAATGCGGGGGCTGGCGATCCCCACTGGGGATGGGGACGCGACGCTTGTACTCGCCGCCAGCGACGTCTCGCCCGCCGTGCCCGAGTCCGTCGAGCTCCTCGACGGTGGCGAGCAGGCCTATCCTCGCATGCTCGCCGCCATCGCGAGTGCGATGCGGACCGTGCACCTCCAGGTGTACGCCTTCGCACCCGGCGGCGTGGGGAAGCGCTTCGTCGAGGCCTTGGCCCTTGCGGCCGACAGTGGTGTGACCGTGGAGGTGTGGATCGATGGCTGGGGCTCAGCGCGCGGTGGGCGCTCCGTCGCCGCCGCGCTGCGCGAAGCCGGCTGTACCGTCCGGATCCACAACCGCATGCTCTCGTTGCTCGCCGGTCGCTTCGGCCGCAACCACCGCAAGGTCCTCCTGGTCGACGATGAGGTGGCCTTCCTCGGCGGCATCAACATAGGCGACGAGAACTTGGGTGAGGCCCAGCGCGTCGGCTGGGCGGACCTGGCGCTGGAGATCCGCGGTCCGCAGTGTATGCGCCTGGGGCAGATGATCCGTGGGGAACCCCTCCGCTCGGCCGATGGTCCGCTACGGATCTTCCTCTGCGGTCTCGGCGGAGGCTGGCGTCTGCGCCGGCGATACCTCGACGCATTCGCGAGCGCACGGGAACGCATCCACGTCGCCCATGGCTACTTCCTCCCGGATCCGGGCGTCGTCCGCGCTATCACCGCTGCCGCTCGGCGCGGGGTTCAGGTCCGACTACTGCTCGCCGGCCAGAGCAATCATCCACTCGCGCGCGCGGCCTCGAGGAGCCTCTATCCTCGGCTGCTCTCGGCGGGGGTCAGTATCCACGAATGGAGCGAATCGGTTCTGCACGCGAAGGTGGCGACCGTCGACGGACGCCGCCTGCTCGTCGGAAGCTTCAACCTGGATCCATTCTCGCTCGCCAATCTGGAGGCCCTGGTCGAAGTCGATGACATTCAAGTCGTCGAGCAAGGAGAGGCGTGGATCCAGGACCACATCGCTTCCTCGCGCTCGATGACGTCGGTGGGGGCGAACTCGCGCCTGCAGAAGTGGTTGTTCTATCCGCTCGGGCGCATGGTCGCGCAGCTGGCGGACGCGGCCAGTCGGGTGATGGCGAGCCGCAAGCAGCGCAAGGCCTCGCCGGACCACTCCCGTTCGTCGCGGACTCCACACCGAGCGCTCGCCCGATGGGGAACGCGGGCGTATCCTGACTCGCGACGAGCCGACGTGATGGATGCTCCTGAGCCTCTGGGCGCGAAGATCCGCTCGCGGGAACGCTCCCGCTTCTCCCGTCCCGGGGAAGTCGTGGACTCTCAGATCCTGGCTCGCGCAGAGAAGCGAGCCCTCCTCCTCCAGTGGCTCGAGGACGAGAAGGCCCTTCTCGTCGCCGACGATGAGGGAATGCAGGGAGACCGGCCGTCACAGATCGATCTGGTGCACCGGGCCCTGCGAGCCTTGGATAAGTGAACGCCAGATCGCCCCTAGACGCGATTCCACCTCGACATGCAGGAACCCAAACCCCGCGGCATCTACAACGAGCAGAAGATCAAGCGACTGCTCGCCGACATTCCGGAGATCCCCGAGAAGTACGGGAGAAAGAAGAAGCGACCGCGAGAGCTCGCACAGGTCCTCGAGCCGAACTGCACGGGCTGCGAGGTCTGCATCCCCTTTTGCCCTGTGGACTGCATCGAGGTCGAACCGGCAGAAGACTGGCCGGACCGGACGATCCCTCCGGTTCGTATCCGCTACGACGAGTGCATCGGGTGTGTCATCTGCGTGCGCGTCTGCGAGAAGCTCGCCTGGGACGCGATCGTCATGCGTCCTACCCCAGAGATCGAGCGGGAAGAGGGCCTGGTGATCCACGCGACGTTTCCGCCCCGTCCCACGGATGCCAACGAACCGTCATGAAGGCCTCTGCCCCGGACGTCGAAGCGATCAAGTCGAGACTGATCCGCGCAGGGCATCCTCGTCCCACGGCGGAGCCGTCGACGCCTGGGACGCGGCGAGTCACGCGTGAGGCCCAAGAGGCCCGCGCCGAGCTGCGGGAACACATCATCGCGGACATCTGGGCGCTGATCGATGCGCTCGAGTCAAGAGGGCAACGATTTCCCCGTGAGCCGCATCAGCGCTGAGGCCCTTGGTCTGAACCCAGCGGATCCGGGCGCGCGTAGGAGCTGCAGCAG
>CBDTYP010000259.1:0-4987 GCA_965364645.1 uncultured Gammaproteobacteria bacterium
GCCGCTTCCACGCCTTCGGCGGCTTCCACCTGGACGGCACAGAACTTGAATTCCGGGATCTTGCCGAAGGGGTCCAGGGCCGGGTTGGTGAGCACGTTGGCGGCGGCTTCCGCGTAGCAGAAGGGGATGAATACCATACCCTCGGGGACGGCGCCGTCGGCCCGCGCCTTGATCTCGATAGCGCCGCGCCGGGTGCGGATGCGCACGGGATCCCCCGGCGACACCTCGAGACGGCGCAGATCCGCGGGCGAGAGGCTCGCGACGGCTTCCGGCTCCAGGGTATCGAGCACGGCGGAGCGCCGGGTCATTGAGCCCGTGTGCCAGTGCTCGAGCTGGCGCCCCGTGGTGAGCACCATGGGATACTCCTCGTCCGGTTGCTCGTCGGGGGGCACGATGTCCGCCGGCACGAGCTTCGCCCGCCCGGTGGGTGTCGGGAAGCCATCGCCGAAGACGATGTCATTGCCGGGTCGATCCGGCGCGTCGCAGGGATAGGTCACGGCGCTCTCGTCCAGCAGTCGCTCCCACGAGATGTTGTCGAGGGAATGCATGACCGTCTTCATCTCGTTGAAGACGTCGCTCACGTGCTCGAATCCCCAATCGAGCCCGATACGGTTGGCGAGCTCCTGGATGATCCACCAATCCTGGCGTGCGTCGCCGGGGAGCTCCAGGGCCTTGCGCCCCATCTGCACCTGCCGGTTACTGTTGGTGACGGTGCCGTCCTTCTCCGGCCACGCGGAGGCCGGCAGGATGACGTCGGCGTGGAACGCGGTCTCGGTGAGGAAGATATCCTGCACCACGAGATGCTCGAGCTTGGCGAGCGCCTCGCGCGCGTGATCCGCGTCCGGGTCCGACATGGCGGGATTCTCACCCATGACGTAGATGCCCTTGATGACGCCGTCGTGCACCGCGTCCATGATCTCGACGACCGTCAAGCCGCGCACGGGATCGAGTGTCGTGCCCCACGCATCCTCGAAGCGCTTGCGGATGTCTTCCGAATCCACCGCCTGGTAGTCAGGGAACACCATCGGGATCAGGCCCGCGTCGGAAGCGCCCTGCACGTTGTTCTGCCCGCGTAACGGATGCAGTCCCGTGCCCGGGCGGCCCACCTGGCCGGTGATCATGGAGAGCGCGATCAGGCAACGGGCGTTGTCCGTGCCGTGCACGCTCTGAGAGATCCCCATGCCCCAGAAGATGATCGCGCGCTCGGCGGTCGCGTAGGCGCGCGCCACGGTGCGGATGGTCTCCGCGTCGATGCCGCAGATGTCCTGCATGGCTTCCGGCGTGAAGTCCTTGATGTGATGCCTGAGGTTTTCGAAGCCCTCGGTATTCGCCTCCACGTACTGAACATCGAAGAGCGACTCTTCGATGATGACGTTGAGCATGGCATTCAGGAGCGCGACATCGGTCCCCGGGCTGAACTGCAGCATGTGCGTTGCGTGGCGTTTCAACTGCTGTCCGCGCGGATCCATGACGATGAGCGTCTTCTCCTTCGCGGCCTGCTTGAAGAACGTCGCCGCCACCGGGTGATTCTCCGTCGCGTTGCTGCCGGTGATGATGATGACGTCGGCGTCCTCGGCGGCGGTGAACGGCGCGGTCACCGCACCGGAGCCGATGCCCTCGAGAAGCGCGACCACCGACGAGGCGTGGCAGAGCCGGGTGCAGTGGTCCACGTTGTTGGTCCCGAAGCCGGTCCGGACGAGCTTCTGCACGAGATACGCTTCCTCGTTGGAGCCCTTTGCGGAGCCGAACCCCGCGAGCCCCTTCGGGCCGTCGCGGTCACGGATGCGGGCGAGGCCCGAGGCCGCGGCGTCCAACGCCTCTTCCCAGCTCGCTTCGCGGAAGTGGGTGAAAGGATTCGCCGGGTCCACCTCGACGTCAGCGCCCTTCGGCGCGTCGTCGCGGCGGATGAGGGGCTTGGTGAGACGGTGGGGATGGGAGACGTAATCAAAACCGAAGCGGCCCTTCACACAGAGGCGCTGGCGGTTCGCCGGGCCGTCACGGCCCTGCACGGCGACGATCTGATTGTCGTGGGTCTGGTAGGTGATCTGGCAACCGACGCCGCAGTAGGGACAGAGGCTCTCCACCTCCTCCAGGGCGATATCGAGCCCGACACCCTTCTCGTCCACGAGACTCGCTTCCATCAGTGCGCCCGTCGGACAGGCCTGCACGCACTCGCCGCAGGCGACGCAGGTGCTGGAGCCCATGGGGTCGTCGAAATCGAAGACGATCTTCGCGCCGTGGCCGCGATAGGCCATGCCGATGACATCGTTGACCTGCACCTCGCGGCACGCACGCACGCAGAGATTGCAATGGATGCAGGCGTCGAGGTTGACGCGCATGGCGGTGTGACTGGGATCCGGTGCCGGTTGCTTCGCCCGTCTCGGCAGGCGACTCTCGGTAACCGACATGCGCTCCGCCCATTGCCACAGGTGTGAGCCGGCGTCGTGGGCCACGTCCCGGACCGGCTGATCCGCCACCAGCAGCTCCATCACCATGGCGCGGGCGTGCTCCGCGCGCGTGTTGTTGGTGGTGACCTTCATCCCCTGTGTGGGCGTGCGGATGCAGCTCGCGGCGAGGACACGCTCGCCCTCGATCTCCACCATGCACGCGCGACAGTTGCCGTCGGCCCGGTACCCCGGCTCGTCGGCGTAGCAGAGATGTGGAATATCCGTGGCATGACGCTTCGCCGCCTGCCAGATGGTCTCGCCCGTGTAGGCGTCGACATCCGCGCCGTCGAGCTGGAAGGTGATGGCCTCTCTCGCGCTGCCGCTCATGCCTGCTCCTCGGGAAAATACTCCAACACCGACTTCAGCGGATTCGCCGCCGCCTGACCGAGCCCGCAGATGGATGCGTCGCTCATGACTTGACCGATCTCCACGAGCAGCGGGGTATCCCATTTATCACTGGACATGAGACTCACCGCCTTCTCCGTCCCGACGCGGCACGGCGTGCATTGACCGCAGCTCTCGTCTTCGAAGAATCGCATCAGGTTGAGCGCGGCGTCCCGGGCGCGGTCCTTATCGCTCAGGATTACCACCGCGTGGGATCCGACGAAGCAGCCGTACTTCTCGAGCGATCCGAACTCGAGGGGCAGGTCCGCCATGCTGGCCGGCAGGATGCCCCCGGACGCGCCCCCGGGAAGATAGCCTTTGAAGGTGTGGCCCTCGGCCATGCCACCGCAGAACTCGTCGATGAGCTCCCGAGCGCTAACGCCCGCCGGCGCGAGCTTCACGCCGGGCTCGCGCACGCGCCCGGACACCGAGTAGCTGCGCAGCCCCTTGCCGCCGTTGCGCCCCTGGCCGGCGAACCACTCGGGGCCCTTCTCGACGATGTCCCGGACCCAGTACATGGTCTCCACGTTCTGCACGAGCGTCGGCCGCCCGAAGAGTCCCACCTCGGCGACGTAGGGCGGGCGGTGGCGCGGTAGTCCGCGCTTGCCCTCGATGGACTCGATCATCGAGGACTCCTCCCCGCAGATGTAGGCGCCCGCGCCCCGGCGCAGGTGCACGACGGTGTGAGATGCGAGACCCTCGGCGCGCAGACGCTCGATCTCTTTCAAGAGGATCTCGCGCACGGCCGGATACTCGTCCCGCAGATAGATATAGACAGCCTCGGCCTCTACCGCCCACGCGGCGACGAGGACGCCTTCCAGGAAGCGGTGGGGATCCCTTTCGAGGTAGTAGCGATCCTTGAAGGTGCCCACCTCCCCCTCGTCGGCGTTGACCGCCATCAGCCGCGGCCCTTCGTAGCCGCGCACGATCTGCCACTTGCGTCCCGTAGGGAAGCCCGCGCCGCCGAGACCACGCAGCCCCGATTTATCGAGCGCCTCCGCGATGTCCTCGAACGTTCGGGAGCCGTCGAGGCACGCGCGCAGCAACCGGTAACCCTCGTCCTCCGCGTAAGTCTCGTAGCCCCGGTAATCCGGGATCTCCGGATGCACGTGACCGGCGCTGGCGGCAGCCATCACCGTCTCGGCGCTCGCGTGGTCAACGTGATGGTGACCGACCTCGGCCACCGGCGCAGTGTCGCAGCGGCCCATGCAGGGCGCGCGCACCACCCGCACCCGCGCCGGGTCCACGGAACCCGACAACGCGCCCAGCAACGCCTGGGCGCCGGCGAGCTCGCAACTCAGACTGTCGCAGACGCGAATGGTGACCGGCGCCACCGCCTCGTCATCTTCCACGACATCGAAGTGGGCGTAGAAGGTCGCGACCTCGTAAACCTCCGCCATGGGGAGGCGCATCTCCTCGGCCAACGCCGCGAGATGCGCGAACGACAGCGCGCCGTGGGCATCCTGCACGAGATGCAGATACTCGATGAGCAGATCCCGCTGCCGCGGCCGGTTCTCCAGCAACGCCCGCACCGCGTCCCGCGCCGACGGGTCCACCTGACGCCCTTTCGGCGTCGCCCGCCCGCGCCCACGCCGCCCACCGGGGTGCTGACGTCGTTTGACCTTCTGGGAATGTTCAGACATCGATAACTGGCGTCCTGTTGTTCTTGTGCGCCGGGTAAACCCGGCGCCCGTCGATTATCGTCTCTAACCCGCCAGGGCTTTCGCCATCGTCGAGGCAATAGCGGCGGGGGACGGCGGAATGTGCACGCCGGCGCGGCGCAACGCTTCCAGCTTCTCCTCCGCTGCGCCGGTACCGCCCGCGATGATGGCACCCGCGTGCCCCATGCGTCTACCGGCCGGCGCCGTCACGCCGGCGATGTATCCCACCACCGGTTTGGTACCACCCTGGCGCGCGAGAAACTCGGCCGCCTGCTCTTCCTCCGTACCACCGATCTCGCCGACGAGGATGATGCCGTCGGTCTCTGGATCGGCGAGGAACAGCTCGAGACAGTCGATGTAGCCGATGCCGTGAATCGGGTCGCCGCCGATGCCGACCACCGTCGACTGGCCGAGTCCGGCCGCCGTAGTCTGCGCCACCACCTCGTAGGTCAGCGTTCCGGAACGGGAAACGATCCCGATACGCCCCCGCCGGTG
>CBDTYP010000260.1:0-4921 GCA_965364645.1 uncultured Gammaproteobacteria bacterium
GCTGCCTCGCCGCCGGTGACGACGCGGTGATCGAAGGTGAGGGAGAGTGGCATCAGGCGGTGCACGCGCATCTCGCCGTCGGCGACGACGGCTCGAGGCGTAATGCGCCCGGCGCCGAGGATGGCGACCTGTGGCGGCACGACGACAAGGGCTGCATATCGGCCGCCAAGCGGGCCGAAGTTCGAAAGCGTAATCGTCGCGTCCTGCAACTCTCCTGGTGAAATGCTGCGCGCCCGAACGTCGTCCTTCAGTCGCCGCAATCCTGCTGTGAGTTCGTGGTCGGCACGACCGGCGATATCTCTCAGCACCGGTACGAAGAGGCCAAGTTCGGTATCGACCGCAATGCCCAGGTCGATCTGGCCGTGAATCCGCAGTTGCCGAGTATCCGCATCATGCCACGCATTGAGCAACGGCTCGGCGCGGCAAGCCGAGGCGATGCCGCGTACGAGGCGCAGCGTCGGGTCGTCGTCGCGGGTCCAGTGGTCGACGTCCGCGTCGTCGTAGAGCGTCGCCGGCACGACCTCATCGCGGGCGCGGGCCATGTTGCGCGCCATGGTTCGGCGTGGACCGCTGAGCTTGCGTATGGACCCAGAGTGCGGGGGTGATGCCGCGGCGCCTTCCAGATCCTGAAGCGTCACCTCGCCGTGAGCACCGCTCGGCGCGATCTGCGCGAGATCGACTCCCAGCTCCCGTGCCCGGCGCCGTACGGCGGGCGCTGCCGGGATCGCGCCGCCATCGGCGGCGGAGGTTACCGGTGTCACGGTTGTTTCCCCGGGCGCCGCGGGAAGCTGTCCGACGACGCTCGCCGTATCCTCCCGCTCTGCGTCTTCGAACGCCAACAGGGGATCGCCGACCTTAAGAACATCCCCCGGCTCGCCGAAGCGCCTTGCGATGAGACCGGAGCAAGGGGAAGGTATCTCCACGATGGCTTTGTCGGTCTCCACCGATACCAGCGGCTGATCCGCCACCACGCGATCGCCAATCCCGGCGTGCCAGGCGACGATCTCCGCCTCATCGAGGCCTTCGCCGAGATCGGGGAGGCAGAAGTCGGTCATGAGTAGCTCAGGCTGCGGTGCGCCGCATCGACGATGCGTGACGTATCGGGGAGGTAATGGGACTCGAGACGCGGCAATGGCATCACGGTGTCATATCCCGTCACCCGTTGCACCGGAGCGAGCAGCGACAGGAAACCGTGTTCCATGATGATGGCGGAGATCTCGGCGCCGACGCCGCAGGTCCTGGCGGCCTCGTGCACGAGCACGCAACGCCCCGTCTTCTCGACCGATGCGACGATGCCGTCGACGTCGAGGGGTTTGAGCGTCGCGACGTCGATGACTTCCGCGCTCACGCCTTCGGCGGCGAGCTGACCGGCTGCGGCCAGAGCCTCGACGGTCATCGCTCCCCAGGCGACGATGCTGAGATCGGTGCCTTCACGCAGGACGAAGCAGCGATCCAGAGGCAGGGCCTCACCGGCGTCGTCCACCGTTTCCTTGATGGATCGGTATATGCGTTTCGGCTCCAGGAATACGACCGGGTCTGGGTCCGCGATGGCGGCGAGCAGCAGTCCGTAGGCCTTGCGCGGCGAGGAGGGCACCACGACCCGCAGCCCGGGAATCTGGGCAAACATGGCTTCGGTGCTTTCGGAGTGATGCTCCGGCGCCCGTATCCCACCCCCGTAGGGTGCTCGCAGGACCATCGGGCAGGTCAGCCGGCCCCGGGTGCGGGTACGCAGGCGCGATGCGTGATTGACCATCTGGTCGATGGCGGGGTAGACGAATCCCATGAACTGAATTTCCGCGACGGGATGAAATCCCTGGGCCGCCAGGCCCACCGATACGCCTGCGATGGCCGTTTCCGAGAGCGGGGTGTCGCGCACGCGGTCGCGGCCGAAGCGCTGCCACAGGCCCTCGGTGGCGCGGAACACGCCACCGTCGATGCCGACGTCCTCGCCTAGAATCAGGACCCGCTCGTCGTGCTCCATGGCGTGGCTGAGCGCGAGCCGCACGGCTTCGACGAGGGTGCAGTCAGTCACGATCCCATTCTCCGGCAGGCAGTCTCGCTGCCAACTCGGACCGCTGGGCCGCGACACCCGCCGGCAATTGCTCGTGGAGGTGGTCGAACATCGCCGTCGCGGGTAGGGCCTGCGTATCGAGATAGCGGCGGGCCGCTGCTTCGACTCGCTCGTGCGCTTCCCCGAGCGAGTCTTCCTCTTCCCGTACGGTCCAGTCGAAGTGCTCGGTGAGGTAACGCTTGAGACGCGCCACCGGCTCGTGCTTCCAGTGGCGGCTGACCTCCTCGTCGTCCCGATAGCGACTCGCGTCGTCGGCGGTGGTGTGATCTCCGAGCCGATAGGTCAGCGCCTCGACGAGGGTGGGCCCGGCGTCGGCACGAGCCAGGGATTCCTCCACGACATGACGCACGGCGAACACATCGTTGCCGTCGACCTGGACGCCTTCCATCCCGGCGGCGATGGCCTTTTGCGCCAGAGTAGCCGCGGCGCTCTGGGCTTCGCGCGGGACGGAAATTGCCCAGCGGTTGTTGTTGACGACGAATACTGCCGGCAGACTCCAGACGGCGGCTAGATTCAGTGCCTCGTAGAAATCTCCTTTCGAGGTCGCGCCGTCGCCGAACAGGCAAACCGCCGAGCGCCGCTCTCCGCGCAACTTGAAAGCGAGAGCGACTCCGGCTGCATGCAGCAGGTGACTGGCGACGGGGATGCTCACGGGGAAGTCTTCGCGCGGGCCCGAGAAATCGCTGCCGCGTTCGTCGCCACCCCAGTAGAGGAGCAACTCCTCCATCGTTACGCCGCGCCAGAGCTGCGCCCCTTGGTCTCGAAACGAGGGCACCAGCACATCATCGGATTGCATGGCGCTCGCGACGCCTACGCCCACGGCTTCCTGGCCAAGCGACGACGCGAAGGTGCCGAGGCGGCCCGTTCGCTGGAGAGCCACGGCCTTCTCGTCGAAGGTGCGCGTTGTCAGCATTGCCTGGTACAGCCTCACGACCGTATCGCGATCCTGCGCAAACGCCGGCAAGTCACCGCGCACGGCTCCGTCGGCGTCGAGAAAGCACTCCCGGCGTACGCGGAAGTGAGCCACGTCGTCGGTAGCATGGGGATTCAGCGGCAACTCCGACATCTACTCAGGCTCCACCCTCAGCGGCAAGCTCTTCCCGCATCTGCTCGCGCATGACGAACTTCTGCACCTTGCCGGTCACGGTCATGGGAAAGGCCTCCACGAACTTGATGTATTTGGGAATCTTGAAGTGGGCTATTCGACCTTCGCAGAATTCCCGAACTTCTTCGGTGGTGGCGCTTTCTCCATTGCGCAGCTTTATCCAGGCGCACACTTCCTCGCCGAACTTTGTGTCCGGCACGCCGATGACCTCGACTTCCTCGATCTTCGGATGAGTGTACAGGAACTCCTCGATCTCACGAGGATAGATGTTCTCACCGCCGCGGATGAGCATGTCCTTTACGCGGCCGACGATCCGGCAGTAGTCGTGGTTGTCGATGCTCGCGATGTCTCCGCTGGCGATCCAGCCAGCGGCATCGATGGCCTGTGCCGTGCGCTGTGGGTCATTCCAGTATCCGGGCATCACGCAGTAGCCGCGGGTCTTGAGTTCTCCCGGGGTATCGCGAGCAACGACCCGTCCAGCATCGTCGGTGATCTTTATTTCGGTGTGTGGCAGCACGCGGCCAACTGTGTGCACACGCCGATCGAGCGAGTCACTGACGTGGGTCTGGAAGCTGACCGGGCCGGTCTCGGTCATGCCGTAGGCGATCGTCATCTGCTCGAGATGCATGTCTCCCATGACCCGCTTCATGAGCTCTACCGGACACGGCGCCCCGGCCATGATGCCGGTGCGCAGACTGCTCAGATCGAAACTGTCGAAATCCGGGACATCGAGCTCCGCGATAAACATGGTGGGCACACCGTGCAGCGCGGTGCAACGCTCCGCGGCCACGGTTTCCAGCACGGCCCGCGGCGCGAAGCTCTCCGATGCGAAGATCATTGCGGCTCCGTGTGCCACGCAGCAGAGCGCGCCGAGCACCATGCCGAAGCAGTGATACATAGGGACCGGGATGCACACGCGGTCGCGTTCCGTCAGGGCCATCTGCATGCCGACGAACCAGGCATTGTTGACGATGTTATGGTGGGTGAGCGTGGCCGCCTTCGGTCTGCCGGTCGTCCCACTGGTGAATTGAATGTTTATCGGGTCATCGAACTGCAGAATCGCGCTCGTGGATGCGAGGGCCGTTCGCTGTGCGTCGCCGGCGCGACGCGCGATGTCATCGAAGTTCAGGAGCCCGGGACTCGAATCGGGCCCCAGTCGAATCACCCAACGCAGGCTGGGCGCACGCTCACAATGCAGTTCTCCGGGTTTGCTGTCGGCGGTCCCCGGGCAGAGTGTCTCGATCATCGCGATGTAGTCGCTGGACTTCAGGCGTGGTGCGACGATGAGCGCCACGCATCCCGCTTGAGCGATGGCGAACTCGAGCTCTCCTATACGATAGGCAGGATTGATATTGACGAGCACCAGCCCTGCTTTCGCCGTAGCGAACTGCGTGACCACCCACTCGGCGCAGTTGGGTGCCCAGATCCCTACCCGGTCACCGGGCTCGAGGCCAAGCGAGAGCAATCCGGCGGCGAAGGCATCCACACGCCGGCGCAGCTCCGCGTAGGTCCAGCGCACGCCCTGATGTGCTACGACGAGTGCCTCGCGGTTCGACCAGCGATCGCTTGTCGCGTCGAAGCACGCGCCCACGGTCAGGCCCTTCAGAGGTTCGCCGCTGGCTCCGTGGACATAGCTCAATCGTGGGCTCGCCGTCATGAGTCCATCATGGCGTGAGCGCCGGACTACGGCTTGATCTGAATCAAGATGCGAGCGCCGGCCGGAAGCCGTGCCCGGGGGCAGTCCA
>CBDTYP010000261.1:0-4860 GCA_965364645.1 uncultured Gammaproteobacteria bacterium
TCCGGCGTGTACAGCTTGCCGTCGCGGACGATGAAGATGTTCTCGCCGCTGCCTTCGGCCACATAGCCCTCGTTGTCCAGCAGCAGGGCCTCGTCGTAACCGCAGCTGACGGCCTCCTGCAGGGCCAGCATGGAGTTCATGTAGTTGCCGTTGGCCTTGGCCTTGCACATGGTGATGTTGACGTGGTGGCGCGTGTAAGAAGACGTGCGGATGCGGATGCCCTTCTCCATGGCCTCGGCGCCGAGATAGGCGCCCCACTCCCAGGCGGCCACCATGACGTGGGTGGAGAGGTGCTCGGCGTGCAGGCCCATACCCTCGGAACCGAGGAAACACATGGGGCGCAGATACGCGCTCTCGAGTCCGTTCTCCCGGACTACCTGGCGTTGTACCTCGATCAGGGTGGCCTTGTCGTAGGGCATGTCCATGCCGAGGATGTGGGCGGATCGGAACAGGCGATCCGTGTGCTCCGCGAGACGAAAGATAGCGGTGCCGGAGTCGGTCTTGTACGCACGCACGCCTTCGAATACGCCCATGCCGTAGTGCAACGTATGGGTCAGCACGTGCACCTTGGCTTCACGCCAGGGCACGAGCTCGCCGTCCATCCAGATGACCCCATCCCGGTCCGCGAAATTCATCGACATTTCCCCATCATCAACCAGTCAGTCTTCGTCACGGGAGGGCTCAGTCCTCCATGAGCCCCCGCCATATTCGCAACACTTCCCCGCGCAGATGGTCGAACGCGCTGTCGCCCTTCACGGTCGTCTCCTCCTGGAGGGCGAGGGCGTGGGTCCGCTCCCGGTAGGCTCGGTAGGCGTCGGTCAGGAGCGCGACGTCTCCGGCATCCATCAGACGGGCATCCGCGACACCCTCCAGCAGCCGGATATTGTCGGTGAAGTCCAGATAATCCCCTAGACGGGACGCCCAGCGCAGGGCCGCATATTGGACCATAAATTCGATATCCGCGATACCGCCCGCGTCCTGCTTGAGATCCCATTCCCGGTCGCCGCCGCCAGCGCCGCTGCCGAGCTCCCTGCGCATGCGCTCGCGCATCTCGCGCACCTCGCACTTGAGCTTGTCCGGGTCCCGGTCCACGAGCAGCACCTCGCGGCGGATCTCGGCGAAGCGGTCGGCGAGATCCCGGCTGCCGGCCACCACCCGGGCGCGCACCAGTGCCTGATGCTCCCAGGTCCAGGCGTCGTCGAAGAGATAGTCCCTGAGCGCCTCGACGCCGTTCACGAGCAGGCCCTTCGCACCCGCGGGCCGCAGCCGGAAGTCCAGCTCGTAGAGCGTGCCCTCGGCGGTGGCCGTGGTCAGGTAGTGGACGATGCGCTGGCCGAGACGCGCGAAGAACACGGCGTTGTCCACGGACTTCTCGCCGTCGGTATGCTGCCGCTCGCCCTGGCTGCCGTGGAGAAACACGATGTCCAGATCCGATCCGTAGCCGAGCTCGAGACCGCCGAGCTTTCCGTAGGCGGCGATGGCGAAGGGCGCGGGCCGGCGCTCTTCTCCTTCACCCATGCCCGGTTCCCCGTAGCGGGCGGACATGTCCCGCCAGGCGAGGGCCAGCACCTTGGCGAGAGACACCTCGGCGATGGCCGTGAGGTGATCGCTCACGATCATCAGCGGCATGACCTTCGATACGTCGGCTGCCGCTACGTGCAGCAAGTTGGCGTGCTTGAATTGGCGCAGCACTTCCATCTCCTGCTCGACATCCTGATCGCCGGTAACCGCCAGACGTTGGTCGACGTCCGCCTCCAGCGCAGCCGTGTCCAGGGGCGCATAGAGAGAACGCGGATCCAGGAGCTCGTCCAGCAGCATCGGGTGGCGACCGAGCTCCCGCGCGATCCAGGGACTCGCCGCGCACAGGCGCACGAGCTGTGAGAGCGCAAGCGGTCGCTCCGCCAGCAGCGCGAGGTAGGCGCTGCGCCGCGCGACGGCCTCGACGATGTGGAAGACGCGCTGCAGGGTCGCGATAGGGTCTGCCTGGGCGCCGACGGCGCGCAACAGATCCGGTATCAGCCGCGCGAGCCGGCCCCGCGCGCTGGTATCCATCACTTTGAGCGCGTGGCTCTCCCGGATGCGGCTGATGTGCTTCCAGGCCTCCTCGCCATCGCCGTAGCCCTCCGCCTCCAGGATGGCGGCGGCTTCCCCGCCATCGAAGTTACCGGACCAGAGGGACTTCAGTGCTTCGTCGCTGTCGCTGGTTTCCACTTCACTTCCAAAGATCTGGGAGAACTGTGCGTTCACGCGTTGACGGTGTTGCTCGAGCACGCTTGTGTAGCTCTCCCAGTCCGGGAAGCCCATGCCCGCCGCGAGGACGGCGCGGCCCGCTTCGTTGGCGGGCAGCGTATGTACCTGGCGGTCCGCCACCTGCTGCAGGCGGTGCTCCGACGTGCGCAGGAATCGATAGGCATCGGAGAGGTCTTTCACCGCGTACTCCGGCAGGTGTCCGCGTTCGCCGAGGATGCGCATGACGTTGAGGATGCGCCGATCCCGGAGCTCGGGTTGGCGTCCGCCGCGCACCATTTGAAAGGCCTGGCCCGTGAACTCGATCTCGCGGATTCCGCCGGGGCCGAGCTTCACGTTGTCGTGCAGTCCCTTGCGTTCGATCTCGTCGGTGATCAGAGACTTCATGTCGCGGATGGATTCCAGCACGCCGAAGTCGAGATAGCGCCGGTAGACGAAGGGCCGCAGCCGTTCGAGTATCGCCTCGCCGTCCGCACCCCCCGTAATGGCCCGGGTGCGAATGAGTGCGTAGCGTTCCCAGTCGCGGCCGTGGCTCTGGTAGTAGTCTTCGAAGGCATCGAAGTTGAGCGCCATGGGCCCGGTGGTGCCGAAGGGGCGCAGGCGCATGTCCACGCGGAACACGAACCCGGCATCGGTGCGCTCGTTGAGTACCTTGATGAGGCGCTGGCCGAGGCGCCGGAAGTACTCGTCGTTGGCGAGCTCCCGCCGGCCGCCGACGGTCGATCCGGCCTCCGGGAAGCAGAAGATGAGGTCGATGTCCGAGGAGAAGTTGAGCTCCCCGGCCCCGAGCTTGCCGAGCGCGAGCACGACGAGATGCTGGGAGCTGCCGTCGACTCCCCGGGGCTCGCCGAGATCTTTCGACAGCCACCCGTGCAGGCGCGCGACACTCGCTCTCAGGACGGCGTCCGCGAACGCGGACGTTTCACCCAGGGTCTCCTCGAACGTGGCGAGTCCGCCGATGTCCCGCCAGGCGATGCGCACCATCTCCCGGCGCTTCAACCCGCGCAGCGCCGCCATGAGGGTGTCGTCGTCGTCCGCGGCCTCGATGGCCGCCGCGCTTCTCTCTGCGTAATCGTCGAGGCCGGAGCGCTGGAGATCGCCGCTGTCCAGGAGATCCCGAAGGAGGTCCGGGTGCCGGGCGCAGCTCTGGGCGACATACTCGCTGCAGGCGAGCACCCGGGGGGCGTCACCCGGGAGATCGCCGAGGGCCGGCAGGCCGTCGCCGAAGGACTCCTCGAGCGCCGCGTAACGGGTGCGGGCGATCTCCACGAGCGCCTCGGGCAGGGGCGCCATGGGCAGGTTCACACCGGAGTCGTTGCTGCTCATGATTGCGGGAGTGTATTACAGAGCCGGGTGTTGGGCTTCGCTGCGCTCAGCACCAACCTACGGGACTACGGGACCGGGGTTGTCGGATCTTCGTAGGTTGGTGCTGAGCGCAGCGAAGCCCAACACCCAGGCAAAAAAAAGCCCCGCCATCGCTGGCGGGGCTTTCGTCTCGGGCGAGAGGCCCGGGAATGATGCCTTACATCATGCCCATGCCGCCCATGCCGCCCATGTCACCGCCAGGCATCGGGGGCTCGTCCTTCTTGGGGAGCTCCGCCACCATGGCCTCGGTGGTGATCATGAGACCGGCGATGGAGGTCGCGTTCTGCAGAGCAGTACGCACGACCTTGGTCGGGTCGAGAATACCCATCTTGACCATGTCGCCGAACTCTTCGGTGGCCGCGTTGAAGCCGAAGTTGCCCTTGCCTTCCTTGACCTTGTTGACGACAACGGAGGCCTCGGCGCCCGCGTTCAGCACGATCTGACGCAGGGGCTCTTCCAGCGAACGGCGGGCGATGTCCACCCCGACGTCCTGGTCGTGGTTGTCACCCTTGACGCTGTCGAGGCTGTCGAGGGCGCGGATGAGGGCCACACCGCCACCGGGGACGATGCCTTCCTCGACCGCCGCACGGGTCGCGTGCAGTGCGTCTTCGACGCGCGCCTTCTTCTCCTTCATCTCGACTTCCGTCGCGGCACCAACCTTGATGACCGCCACGCCGCCGGCGAGCTTCGCAACCCGCTCCTGCAGCTTCTCGCGATCGTAGTCGGAGGAGGTCTCCTCGATCTGCTGGCGAATCTGGTTGACCCGCGCCTCGATGTCCTTGCCGGAGCCGGCGCCGTCGATGATGATGGTGTTTTCCTTGGTCACCTGGATCTTCTTGGCGGTGCCGAGATCTTCCAGGGTGGCCTTCTCCAGGCTCAGGCCCACTTCCTCGGAGATGACGTTGCCGCCGGTGAGGATGGCCATGTCCTGGAGCATTGCCTTGCGGCGATCACCGAAGCCCGGCGCCTTGACGGCGACGACCTTGACGATGCCGCGGATGGTGTTGACCACGAGAGTGGCCAGCGCCTCGCCTTCCACGTCCTCGGCGACGATCACCAGGGGCTTGCCGGCCTTCGCGACACCTTCGAGGAGAGGCAGCAGATCACGGATATTCGAGACCTTCTTGTCGTGCAGGAGGATCATCGGATCCTCGAGCTCGGCGCTCATGCTTTCCTGGTTGTTGATGAAGTAAGGCGAGAGATACCCGCGGTCGAACTGCATGCCCTCGACCACGTCGAGCTCGTTCT
>CBDTYP010000262.1:0-4772 GCA_965364645.1 uncultured Gammaproteobacteria bacterium
AGGACAAGTTGCTCGTCAACTTTCATCCGAGCGCGGGCACCGCGACCGTCCAGCGCGCTCTGCACGAGGCCTGGCGATCCGGCGAAGTGCGCATGGTGCGGGCCCCCGGCGGCTCGCCCGCCTGGAGTCTTCTCGAGGCGGCCCGAGGCCACTACGTCTACGTGAATGCCTGGAGCAAGCGTCGCGCGGAGCCGTTCGACCTGGCGGCCGGAGTGCTCCTCGTCCGCGGCGCCGGAGGAGAAGTGACCGACCTGGACGGGAAACCGATCGACGAGACCGTCCACGCCGGCCCATGGATAGCAGGGCTCGAGGTCGGCCAAAGAGCCCGGGTCGCGCAAGTCGTTCGCGAGGCCTTAACTCCTTGGACTCCTTAAAATGGCAGACCTAGACTTCGAAGCGAATACCCTCCACGCGGAAAGAGGGCCACCCACGTACCCACTGCTTCTCCGATGCTCATGACCGCAGCAACCCTCGGCATACTCGCCGCGAACGTGTCGAGCTCGCTCACACCTACCGCCGCCCAGGATCCGGCCCCGACCGTGGACGCCCTGGACACGTTGTGGGTGCTCCTCGCAGCGATCCTCGTCTTCTTCATGCAGGCCGGCTTCGGCATGGTCGAGACCGGCCTGGTGCGGGCCAAGAACGCCGCCAACGTGCTGTTCAAGAACGCGTTGGACTTCTCCTTCGCGACGCTCGGCTACTTCGCGCTCGGGTACGCGATCATGTGGGGGGGGAGTGGGCTCTTGTTCGGGACGGAAGGGTGGTTCCTGAGCGGCGTCGAGTCACCCGTCGAGACCTTGCCCCTCGAGGTCTTCTGGCTCTTCCAGGCCGTCTTCGCCGGCGCCGCGGCGACGATCGTCGCAGGTGCTGTCGCCGAGCGCATGCGCTTCGCCGCCTACCTGATGTACTCCTTCATCCTGTCCGCCCTGGTCTACCCCGTCGTCGGGCACTGGGTCTGGGGCGGAGGGTGGCTCGGCGGGCTGGGTTTCCACGACTTCGCCGGCTCGACCGTCGTGCACGCGGTCGGGGGAGTGAGCGCCCTGGTCGGGGCCTGGCTCCTCGGCCCCCGGATCGGTCGCTTCAACAAGGACGGCTCGCCGAATGCCATCTGCGGGCACAACCTGCCTCTCGTCACCTTCGGTGTCTTCGTGCTCTGGTTCGGCTGGTACGGCTTCAATGCGGGCTCGACGCTGGGCATGGGAGATCCCGTGGCGGTCGGGCGAATCGCCATCAACACCACCCTCGCGCCTGCGATGGGGGCCGTCGCCGCCATGACCTTCGCCTGGCTGCGTTTCGGCCGGCCCGACCTCACAATCGCCCTGAACGGCGCGCTTGGCGGCCTGGTCGGAATCACCGCGCCCTGCGCTTGCGTGACGCCGGGAGCCTCGATCTTCATCGGCGGCATCGCCGGGGTGCTCGTCGTCGTCGCCGTCGGCTGGCTCGATCGTCTGCGGATCGACGATCCCGTCGGGGCCTTTCCGGTCCACGGCGCTTGTGGGATCTGGGGCACACTGGCCGTCGGCGCGTTCGGACTGGAGTCGCTCGGCGCGTCGTCCGACGGCCTCTTCTACGGCGGCGGCTTCGGCGCGCTGGGGACGCAGAGCCTGGGCATCGTCGCCTGCCTCGGCTTCACCGCTGCAGCCATGTGGGTCGTTTTCAAGGCGATCGACGCTATGGTCGGGCTCCGCGTGCCGCACGAGACGGAGCTCCGTGGTCTCGACCACGACGAGCACGGTCACGACGCCTACAGCGGATTCCAGGTCTTCACCACGGAGTGATCGGGGGGCCAGAAGATGAAGATGATCGTCGCGATCCTCCGTTCCGAGCAACTGCCTGCCGTCAAGCAGGCGCTCTTCGCCGCACAGATCCGCAAGATGACGGTGATGCCGGTCCTCGGAACGGCACCGAACACCGAGCAGCAGAAGTTCCGGGGTGTGGCCCGTGAGGTCTCGCTCTTTCAGCGCGTCCGCCTCGAGTTGACCATCACGGACGCCATGCTCGAGACCGCGATCGAGGCCATCTCCGCCGGCGCCAAGGAGAGCGGCGGCTGGGGGCGGATCTTCGTGCTGAACCTGGAGGAGGCCGTGACGATCTGGACCGGAGAGCGAGGGGAGCGGACCCTCTGAGGGTCACGATGCCATGGCCAAGAGTCACCCGCTCTCCCCGCGCGACGTCCTGCAGCGCATGCGCGACGAGGAGATCCAGTTCGTCGACCTCAAGTTCCTGGACCTGTTCGGCGGACTGCAGCACATCACGCTGACGGCCGAGAACATCGACGAAGGTGCCTTCCTGCGCGGCCTGAACTTCGATGGATCCTCGGTGCGCGGTTTCCAGAGCATCCACGAGAGCGACCTCCTGCTGCGCCCCGAGGCAAGCTCGGCCTTCGTCGACCCCTTCTTCGACGATCCCACGCTCTCCCTCTTCGGCGACGTCATCGATCCGCGCGGCACCAAGGTCTACGCGAGAGACCCCCGCGGTGTGGCCAAGCGTGCAGAGCAACTGCTGAGGAGCGAAGGCATCGCTGATTCGGCCTCGTTCGGCCTGGAGATCGAGTTCTACGTCTTCGACGACGTCCGCTTCGACCAGGCGACCCAGCACGCTTTCTACTTCGTGAACTCGGAGGGCGCGTTCTGGAACACCGGTCAGAGCGACCGCCCCAACCTGGGCCACCGTGCGCCCAAGAAGAGCGCCTACTTCGCGGCCCCGCCGGTCGACACGGAGTACAACCTGCGCTCGAAGATGGTGCAGCTCCTGCGGTCCGTGGGCGTGACCCCGGAGCTGCATCACCACGAAGTCGGCGCCGCGGGCCAGAACGAGATCGGGTTCCGGTTTGCGCCGCTCGTCCAGGCGTCGGATAACGCGGTCAAGTTCAAGTACGTCGTCAAGAACACCGCGCACCGCTACGAGCGCACGGCCACGTTCATGCCCAAGCCGCTGTTCGAAGAGGCGGGCTCGGGGATGCACACCAACGTCAGCCTGTGGAAGGACGGCAAGAACCTCTTCTACGAATCCGGTGGCTACGCCGACCTCAGCCAGTTGGCGCTGCACTTCATCGGTGGGCTGCTGCGGCATGCGCCGGCGCTGTGCGCGCTCTGCTCGCCGAGCACGAACTCGTATCGGCGACTCGTGCCCGGCTTCGAAGCGCCCGTGAACCTGGTCCACTCGCAGTGCAACCGGAGTGCCTGCATCCGCATTCCCTTCACGGGCGCCAACCCCAAGGCGAAGCGGCTCGAGTTCCGCACGCCGGACCCGACCGCGAACCCCTATCTGAACTGCGCCGCGGTCGTCATGGCGGGCGTGGACGGCATCCTCAACCGGATCGATCCGCCTGATCCGGTGGACGAGGACATCTACCAGTTCGCCACCAGCGAGCACGGCAAGCACCTGCAGAGCGTGCCGGACTCGCTCAACGTCGCCCTGGATGCGCTGGAGGACGACCATGCCTTCCTGCTCCGGGGAGACGTCTTCACCGTGGATCTCATCGACACTTGGTTGCGCTGGAAGCGAGAGAAGGAACTCAAGCACATCAGCCTGCGCCCGCACCCGAGTGAATTCACCCTCTACTTCGACGCCTGAGGCAGGTCGCCCCACCCACTACACACGCCATGGACCCCGCCCAGCTCATCGGAATTGTCATCGGCCTGAGCCTCGTCGCTCTGCTGCTCCTGGTCGTGTTCTTCAAGACGAACGTGATCACCTGCCACCCGAACGAGCTCGTGGTGTTCTCCGGTCGGCAACGCAAACTCCCCGACGGGAGTTCGGTCGGCTACCGTGTCATCCGCGGAGGCAGGGCGTTCAAGTGGCCCATCGTGGAGTCCGTGGCCAGGCTGCCGTTGACGACGTTGCCGGTGGACCTGAGGCTCGAGAAGGTGCTTTGCAGCGGGATGATCCCGGTGCGGGTGGAGGGTCGGGCCTCGGTGAAGCTCGCCGGCCGCGAAGAAGATGGCGTCGAGTACGCCATCGAGCGCTTCCTCGGGAAGGGAGCCGACTCGGTGGCCAAGGCCGCCATGCAAGCGTTGGAGGGGGCGGTGCGTGGGGTGGTCGCGACGCTCGACCCCGAGGAGGCCAACACGAATCGCCTCGAGCTGGCTGCCAAGGTCACGGAGCAGACCCGGGGGGACCTGCGCGGTCTCGGGATCGTGCTCGACTTCTTCCAGATCCTCGAGATTACCGACGAGCAGGGCTACCTGGAGGCCATCGGTAAGAAACGCAACGCCGTGGTCCAGCGCGACGCCAGCATCGCGGAGGCGACCGCGAAGGCCGAGTCGAGGCGCGTGGCGGCAGAGCAGCAGCGGCTCGGCCGCGAGGCAGAGATCGACGCCGAGCTGGTCGTCGTCGAGCGCGAGAATGCGCTCGCAGTGCGCACGGCGGAGCTGGAGGGTGACTCCAACCAGGCGCGCGAACGCGCTTCGGTGGCCGGCCAGATCGCTCGCAGTGAAGCGGAGGTCGAGCTGCAGAATCAGCGCGCTCGGCTCAGCGAGAAGCGCGAGGAAGCCGACACGATCGTCCCGGCCCGCGCCAGGCGCGAGGCTGCGCGCATGGCGGCCGAAGGCGCCTCGGCGCGCATCCTCGAGGACGGCAAGGCCTCGGCCGAGGCCCTGGAGCTTCTCCGCCAGCAGTGGCAGGACGGTGAGTCGCGAGAGCTCTTCCTCATTCACCTCCTTCCGGAGTTGACCGACAAGTTCTCGCGCGTCGTGTCCGACAACCTGCGCATCGACAAGCTCACGATCGTCGACAGCGGCGAGGGCGACGGGGTGCCGGGCTACGTCAAC
>CBDTYP010000263.1:0-4771 GCA_965364645.1 uncultured Gammaproteobacteria bacterium
TGATTTAGCTGGTGGCTACGGGTGGACTTGAACCACCGACCTCAGCATTATGAGTGCCGCGCTCTAACCAGCTGAGCTACGTAGCCAGGGAAGGGGCGGAACCATACCGGATCCCCCTCCGGGCTGGCAAGTCTGGACCCCATGGCCGACGGATGCGCGTCCGGCTACCCCACGCGGACGCTCCTCCGGCCTACTCGAACCGTGCATTTCAACCATGGCGCCGGCCAGCCGCCGGTTGCGAGAATGGCATCGTGCACAGGGAGACCGGGACGGTCATCGTGCACAAGGACCGAGATGGACCTCCACTCGCCCCCTCCCGCGGCGTCCGGCAATCCGGGCGCCGCGGCCTTTTCGCGCCCACCCGGGCCGGGATCACTTGTCGCGGGCTCCGACCCGGTTAAACTATAGCGCCCGCCCGGTTGGCGTCGAGGTCGGGTCGGAAGCGTGGCAACGGGAAACAGCGCCGAGAGACACTGAATTATGGCTGGTCTTATAACCATGGGGCTCCTGCCCGGGCAATCCATCGAGATTGCCGGCATCGATGCCGCCAAACGCTGGAACCGGACCGGTCTCGTGCTCGAGTGCGGCGTCACCTACCGGTTCGAGGTGACCCAGGTGTCCGGGTGGCGGGACGGCAATGTGGGGACGGACCCCGATGGCTACGAGAAACCCCACCTGCTGCCCATGTCCCCCTTCCGGCGCTACCCCTTCGGCAAGTGGTTGAAGCTCATCGGTTGCGCCGGCACCTCGGCGTGGGATTACTTCCCCATAGGCTCGGGCTGCACCCGCAAGGCGCCCTCGGCGGGCGAGCTCTACTGCTTCGCTAACGACACGTCGTACAGCTACCACGACAACGACGGGCAGCTGAGCCTCAAGGTAACCCGGCAGGACTGACGCCGTCCTTCGTCGGATCTCGTGCTCGCTTGCCATACAATGGCAGAGCCGCCCCCGGGGATCCATGTTGCCCCCGGGCGCCACCTCCGCGGGGTAGATGCACGGTGAGATCGTACTATCTCGACAACGGCGGGACGTTGCCGCTCGTGGTCGAGCCCGACGAAGTCGGCGAGGCTTCGCCCGGTGCGCTCATCGCGTGGGCGGGGGAGCAGCGATCCCAACTAGACGAGTGGCTGCACCGGGACGGGGCAATGCTCCTGCGCGGGTTCGGCATCGACACACCGGATGCGTTCCGCGCAGCGGCCGCCGCCATACGCCCCGAGTTGATGAACTACGTCGGCGGCGATTCGCCCCGCTCGAGCGTCGGCGATCGCGTCTACACGTCCACGGAGTTCCCGCCCGACATGGAGATCAGCCTGCACAACGAGCTCTCTTATACCCGTTCGTGGCCGTCTCGCGTCTTCTTCTGCTGTCTGGTAGCGGCGGAGCGCGGCGGCGAGACGCACATCGCCGACTCGAGGAGAGTCCTCGCGGAAATGGACCCGGCGGTTCGAGGGCGCTTCTCCGATCGAGGCGTCATCTACCGGCAGCATCTACGGGATGCCGACGTGTCCGGGCCCGGGAAGTCCTGGCAGGAAAGCTTCGAGACTGACCGGCGCGAGGAAGTGGAGCACGTCTGCGCGGATCAGGAGCTCGAGTATCATTGGACCGGGCGCGGACTCCGCACAGTGTTGTGCAATCCCGGCGTACTGACCCATCCGACGACGGGGGAAGATTGCTGGTTCAATCAGGCCGACGCGTGGCACGCGACCTTCGACACGGTCAAGGCGCAAGAGGGAGTCGACAAGGACGGCATCCGCGACGAGGATCGCCTCGGCTGCCACGCCACCTTCGGCGACGGCAGCGAGATTCCGATCGCGGACCTTGAAGCAGTGCGCGCCGCCTGCACGCGCTCGGAGGCCACGTTTCCCTGGATCGCGGGCGATATGCTGGTGCTCGACAACATCCTCGCCATGCACGGCCGGAAGCCCTTCGAGGGTGCGCGCAGGGTCCTGGTGGCGATGGCCTGACGCCTGACATGCACACGTTGTCTTTCTACGAGCCGGGACACTTTCACGCCGCGCTCACATTGCGGAACGTAAACCCCCGAGTCGCGAACGACGTGCATCTGTACGCGCATCCCGGCCCGGACAGGGAGAACTTTCTCGCCCTGGTGAATGCGTTCAACTCGCGTCCGGATAGCCCCACCCGGTGGCGGTTGTGCGTGCACGAGGCGGAAGATCCTCTGACGGAGCTTATCGCCGATCGACGCGGCGACATCGTGGTGCTGGCCGGCAGAAACGCAACCAAGCTCGCAACGATCGCCCGCCTGCACCGTGAGGGCTTTCATGTGCTTGCGGACAAGCCCTGGCTGACATCGAGCGCGGCGCTTCCCGAGCTGCGCGAAGCGACGGACGGCGCGCCGCTCGCCATGGACATCATGACGGAGCGCCACGAGGTACTGGCGCGCCTGCGCCAACGCATCGTCACCGATGCCGATCTCTTCGGCGAGTTCGAAGGAGGCGCGGAGCGACCCGCCATCGAGATCGCGACCGTGCACCACCTCTACAAGGTGGTCAACGGACAACCCCTGCGCCGCCCCTGGTGGTACTACGATGTCGGCATTCAGGGAGACGGCATGGTCGACGTCCAGTCCCACCTCGCCGATCAGGTCCAGTGGCTGGTTGGCGGAGAGGAGCCCCTGGGATGGGATCCCGATGTGGAGTTGCATGACGCCCGGCGCTGGGCGACGCCGGTGCCCCTCGATCTCTACCGCGAGAGCACGGGCCGGGCGGCGTTTCCCGATGCCCTCGCCGAGTACGTCGACGGCGACCTGCTCAATCTGCCCTGCAACGGTGAGATCGAGTTCAGCCTGCGCGGGGTGAGGGCAAGGCTGCGCGCGGAGTGGGGACAGCGAGAGGCGCCCGGCCACGGCGACAGGCACCCATGCAGGGTGCGGGGCACCCGCTGCGACATCGTCGTGCGTCACGATCCGGAGTCGGGCCCGGCGGCGGAGCTCGAGATTCTCGCGAAACCCCGACGCTCCATCGAGGCGCCCTTGTCCGCGGCTATCGCCCGCTGGCAGGCCGAGCTCCCCGGGCTCGGCGCCGAGCCGGTGGAAGGCGGCGCCCGGTTGACGATTCCCGATGCCCTGCGCACGAGCCACGAGAGCCACTTCGCGATGGTCCTGGAAGACTTCCTCGACTACGTGGATGCCGGACGCTGGCCGGAGTGGCTCGCGCCGGGCATTCGCCTTCGCTATGAGATACTCGCCCACGCGCGGGAGCTCGCACTCTCATGACATACAGATTCGGAATCGTCGGCTGCGGAATGATCACGCCGATACACCTGGAGGCGATCAGGACGCTCCCCGGCGCGTCGGTCACGGGCATCATGGATCACGGCAGCGGACGCGGGCGGGCGCTCGCACCGGAGCTCGACCCCGCGGGCTCCGATGACCTCGAGGTCTTCGTCGCCCGCGACGACATCGACATCATCGCCATCGCAACGCCGAGCGGCCTCCATCACGAGGCCGCGCTCGCCGCCGCCCGCGCAGGCAAACACTGCGTCGTCGAGAAGCCCATCGAGATCCGTCTCGACCGTATCGACGCGATGATCGCGGCGCACCGGGACGCCGGCACGATGCTCGGCGGGATCTTCAACACACGCTACAGCGAGGCCGCGCAGCTACTGAAGCGCACGGCCGACGCGGGCCGCTTCGGCCGGCTCACCTTCGCGAGCGCCGTCGGCCCCTGGTGGCGAGACCAGGGCTATTACGATTCATCCGCCTGGAAGGGTACGTGGTCCCTGGACGGCGGCGGGGCGCTCATGAATCAGGGCATCCATTCCATCGACCTGTTGCAGTGGCTGGTGGGATCGCCGGTAGCGAGCGTGAGCGGACACATCGCCACGCTCGCCCACGACGGCATCGAGGTGGAAGACACCGGCGCCGCCGCGATCGTGTTCGACAACGGCGCGCTGGCCACCATCGCCTGCACCACGAGCATGTGGCCGGGGCATTTTCGCACCATCACGCTCGCCGGCACTGAAGGCACGGCGGTCCTCGGGGATACGAATCTGCTCTTCTGGAAGTTTCGAGACGAGACATCCGAGGACGATGCCATCCGGGAACGCTACCTGGCGCTGCCGGGATCCGGAGTCGGTGCCTCCGATCCGTCGGCGGGAATCGACTGCGAGGGCCACCGCGCCGTGTTCGCGGAGTTCCTGGCGGCGCTGGAATCGGGGACGCCGCCACCCATCGACGGCAACGAGGCCCGCAAGGCCGTGTCCACGATCCTCGCCGTCTACGACTCAGCGCGACGCGGCGGCGCGCCCGTCACTCCCGCCTAGCTACTCCGGAGTCGGCGACGACAATGCCCGGGCGACGGCGATGCGGAGCTCGCCCTCGTCGACGGACATCTTTAGGGTAAAGCTACTTCCAGGGTGGCGGCGCGCCCCAGCGATCCCAGCTGGTAGTCTCGGCGGTCGGGTAGCGCCGGGTCGGACCGAAGTTTCCCCGGGGATAACCGAGAGGGATGCAGCAGTGGAATTTCGCGTCTGCAGGTACGTCGAACATGGCGTAGACGCGCTCCATGACGTCGGCATGCAGGGTGGTCAGCACCGAGCCGATGCCGAGCGCCCGGGCCGCCAGCAGCAGATTCTGGACCGGCGGATAGATCGAGTGCTCGCCTGGCCCGGCGATGGTAAAGGCGAGGATGACGACCGGCGCGTCCACCATCTCGTCCGCGAGCAGGGCCGGCATCCGGTAGACAGAGCCCTCCGGAATGTCCTCCTTACCCTTCCAGCCGTACTCGTCGCGGCGCTTCGCCCACCAGGC
>CBDTYP010000264.1:0-4756 GCA_965364645.1 uncultured Gammaproteobacteria bacterium
GTGACTACGGGTGACTGTTCTTCCACGCCACCAGGTTGTTGAACACCGGCTTCGACAGGCGCACGCCGCCGTTCATGACGGAGCCGCCTGTATTGTGCACGGCGACGATGTGCCGCTTGCCGTTCTTGTAACGCCAGTCCGGGCTGCCGCTCTGGCCGAAGTACGTGTCGATGCGGTAGTAGATACGCCGCGCCGTCACCGCCAGGATGTTGTTGGCATTCCACCACTGGGTGCCGTAAGGCTTGTCGCCGGGATAACCCGAGCTATTGATGCGAAGCCCCAGCAGGCTGAAGAAGGACAGGTTCGCAAGCCCCATCCAACCGGTACGGTTACCGAGCTTATTGTTGCTCGGCAGGATGATGACGCCGTAGTCGTAGTTGGAGCTGCGACTGCGGGTCCAACCGCGCACGCTGTGGAAGTGGCTGCTGGTCGCCGAACCGAATGGCTCCGAGGAACCGTTCTTGCCGGGAATGACGCGGATGCTGCGCGCCCAACCGCCATTGTCGTGCAGGAACACGCAGTGGCCGTTGGTCAACACGGTGCGCGGGCCGATCATGGAGCCCGTGCAACCGAATCGCCGGCCGTTGGCCGCCGTGATCTCCAGCTTGCAGATGGTCCGCCACGGAAACGCCCGAGTCCCGTAGACACGCACGCGGTCGTCGCGGCCGTGGATACGCTCGAACTGCTCGTCGGCGAACTCCGTACCCTCGGGATCGAAACCCTCGACCTCGAAGAGATCCTCGGCCGCCGATGACTCGACGTAGGTTTCCGTCGCCGGCGCCTCGCCGGTCGCCGATGCGGGACCCGCCTCGCCGGCTTCGCCGTCGGCGAGCTCGTCGAGCTCGTCGTCCGTCTGGGCTTGCGCTCCGCTGGACATCGGCTCGTGGCCGTCCTCACCCTGGACCTTTGCCTCTTCCGACTCCTCGCTGGCCATCGCCTCCGCGAGCTGCTCGTCGATGGACTGCCCGCCGACTTCCATGGTGACACTGGATACTCTCGGCATCTCGTCGGAGAAGGACTCGCTCTCCGAGCCGACGCGATCCGAAGCTTCCGTCTCGGTGGGATTCTGTGCCACCGCTTCACTCAAATCTTCATACTTACCCATTTTGCCTGACTCCTTGGCCGGTATGGCCACTCCTGTGTGATGTCTGCGGCGCCGGGGCGCCGAAGACGCCTTCGACAAAACGCTTCATTGCGTTTCGTCGTTCTCAGGGCTGTAGCGTGCCTGGAACGCACGCGCGGGTAAGTGGGAATTTCCACAACGGCACGTTCGATGGGCCGGAAGAATTTCGGCCCCCGCATCCCGCGGAAATGGTAATATTGATTGATATATCGAGCGCGACTCGAGTAGCGATCATGAAGCACCTCGTTCTGGCGGTAACCCTCGCCTTCGGCGTCTCGGGCGCTGCATCCGCGCTCTGCAAATACAAGGACACCGACGGCACCTGGACCTACGCAAACTCCTGCCGCGACAAGCCCGACAAGGAGATCGACGGATCCGCGTCGATGGTGCTGCAGAACAACGCCGAGAAGCAGAAGCCCGATACCGGCGTCGAGGGGCGCCGGCTACAGGGTTACGAGTACTCCGACACAACCCACAGCGGCATGCGGATCCGGATGGTGGAGCCGAACAAGGGTCCGCCGGAGAAGGAATTCACCAGCCAGTAGGCCTGCCCGGCAGGCGTCAGAGATCGGCGTAGTCCGCCGCCGCCCAGTAAGGCTCGCTCGGCACCCGCGACGCCACCGCCAGCACGCCGTCGAGATCGGGGCTCCCCGCTGAGATGGGTACCGGGATGCCTCGAGCTTCCGTCGCCACCTGCCGCGCCCTCGACCAGTCCACGTGCACCGCGCGGTTGACGGCCTTCACAGCCAGAACATTCTCCAGAGCCGCCAGCTTCTTGCCCCAACGGGCGGCATCCTCCGTAAGCGGTGCGTGGGCATCCAGGTAGAGCTTGCCATCGCGCCAGCCCGCGACATAGGGCTCATTAATAATGTGTACCTCGGTGCCGACGGGAACCTGGGGAAAGAGACGCGCAATGTCCTCGGGATACAGCCGCACGCAGCCATGGCTCACCCGCATGCCGACGCCGTAGGACTTGTTGGTGCCGTGGATCAGGTAGCTGGGCAGGCTGAGACGCATGGCGTGGCTCCCCAGCGGATTATCGGGCCCCGGCGGCACGACGGGGTCGAGAGGCTCACCCTTCTCAGCGTACTCCCGCAGCACCGACGCGGGTACCGTCCAGGTCGGCTGTACAACTTTGCGTGTGATCGTCGAGTACCCCTCCGGCGTCTGCCACCCCTCGCGGCCGATGCCGATGGGGTGGGTAATGACTTCCGGCGCCTCGCCTTCCCGGGGCTCGGGAAAGTAAAAGAGGCGCATGGATGCAAGATTCAACACCAGGCCTTCCCTGGCGCCGTTGGGGAGGATGAACTGGGTGGGTAGAACGACCCGGGTGCCCTCCCCCGGCAGCCAGGGATCGATCCCGGGATTCGCGGCCACGATCTCCTCGTAGCCGAGATCGTAGCGTCGTGCGATGTCGTGCAGGGTATCCTCTTCCCTGGCGAAGGTGATCTGTACGTCACCGACGACGTCGGTTCCGTCGGCGGGCAGGGGGAACCGGTCGCTGGGCACGGGGGTCTCAACGGCATCGTCCCCGGATGTCGACCACTCGGGATAGCTCGCGCATCCGGAGAGGCCCAGAATCGCGGCGACAACCGCGGCGAGGGCCGCGCCTCGGGCGCAGCGGTGCAGGAGAAATGGAGATCGCGACGCCGAGAACATCGGGGAAAGAGTGAAGCGCAATGCACTACCCGTCAAGAGAACGCGGACACAGATCGAAGACCTGGATCTGGCGCTTTGACAGCCCCATTGACGCCATCTGGCCCGTGCTGTCGGATACGGCGCGCTTCAACGAGGCGGCGGACCTGCCGCGGCACCAGATCACCGAGACGCCGCGCGCGGATGGCTCTGTCGAATACGTCGCGCGCGCGCGCATTGGCCCCATTCGAATCACCTGGGAAGAAAAGCCCGTCAACTGGGTCGACCGGCAGTGGTTCGAGCACTGCCGCGTGTTTCGCAACGGGCCCCTGGCCTATCTCTGCGCGACCCTGAGATTGTTTCCCGAGGACGGCGGCTGCCGATGCGAGTACACCGTCGACGTAGCGCCCCGCAACGCCATTGGCCGGGTTCTGCTGGTCACGGGCTTCTTCGCTCAGATCGAACGCACCTTCGCGCCGCTGGCCGAGAGCGCGGCGGCGTATGCCCGCGGCGAAAGGGAGACCGCCTTTGTCTGCAAACGCCCGAAGCTGACACCGGGCGCTCGGGTCCGCAGCGCCGACATGGTGCGAGCCATCGAATCGACGCCCCACGGCCACGGTCTCGCGGAGCGCCTGGCCAGTCTCGTGCTCTCGCGCCAGGAGGTGGATGTGTGGACAATCCGCCCGCTGGCGCTCGCGCGGGCGTGGGGTGTGACCGAGCGAAAGACCATCGAGCTGTGCCTCGAGGCCGTCAAGCAGGGACTCCTGCGGATGCGTTGGGATCTGCTTTGCCCACGCTGCCAGGTGGGCAAGGGCTCGGTGCTCGCACTCGACGAGCTGCCGAAGGGCGCGCACTGCGACACCTGCAACATCGACTACGAGCGGGACTACACCAATAACGTGGAGCTCACGTTCCAGCCCGCCTATAGCGTGCGTCCCCTGGAAGCCGGCGAGTACTGCCTCTTCGGCCCGGGCAGCACCCCGCACATCAAGGTGCAGCTCACCCTGCCCGCCGGCGGGGGCCGCGTCATCCCGTTGCGCCCCGAGCCGGGCCGCTACCGCGTGCGCACGCTGGAGCCGGGCGGCGAGGCCGAGTTCGACTGGAGTGGAGGCGCGTTCCCGCGCGTCATCGCCGACGGCGTCGACGTGGTGACCGGCGGCGCTTCCGCGGACGGCACCATCGAGCTCGAGAACAGGTCGGGCCGTTCGCTCACGATCATCATCGAGGAGAAGACCTGGGTGCGCGACGCGCTCACCGCCAAGCGCGCCACGGCCACCCAGGCCTTCCGCGATCTCTTTCACGACGACGTGCTGAGACCCGGCGACGACGTCGAGATCGATCACATCACCATCATGTTCACGGATCTCAAGGGATCCACCGCCCTCTACGAACGCATCGGCGATCCGAGAGCCTACGCGCTCGTGCGCGAGCACTTCGCCATCCTCGGCAAGGCCGTGCGCGATCACGACGGCGCAATCGTCAAGACGATCGGCGATGCGATCATGGCCGTCTTCGTCAATCCCGCCGACGGACTGCGTTCCGCCATCCAGATCCAGGAAGACATCGAGCGCTACAACCGCGACGCGGACGCGGAGCCCATGATCATCAAGCTCGGCCTGCACAGCGGGCGCTGCATCTCCGTCACCCTGAACAGCCGCCTGGACTACTACGGCAGCGCCGCCAACAAGGCGGCGCGCCTCGAGGGCGAGAGCACGGGCGGCGACGTCGTGATGTCCCCGGAATTCGTCTCTGACCCGGAGGTTACGCGGGCCCTGGCGCACATCGCAGTGCGTGAGGAGAGGGCTGTCCTGAAAGGCTTTTCGGAGCCCATCCCCTTCCTGCGCATCACCGCGGAGACGCTGGGGGCGCTCCGCCGCCAGCCCCGCTGAAGCGTCTATAGTTAGTCCTACACCTACATCGCCGGGGATTCACCGTGACCGCCACGTCCGACAACCCCATGGGCACCGACGGCTTCGAGTTCGTCGAGTACACCGCTCC
>CBDTYP010000265.1:0-4741 GCA_965364645.1 uncultured Gammaproteobacteria bacterium
CCTAAAGCTGGCCCGGGCCGTCTCGTGCCGGCATGACAACATCCCGGTTTCCGGATAAGGTTCCCCGCTGGACTCGAGGGTTCGGAAATCCGGATGGTACAGGTGGTCTTCACACCGAATCTGCAACGGCACGTGCAATGCCCCCCGGTCAGCGTCTCCGGCGTGACCGTCGCCGAGGCTCTCGGCTCAGTTTTCGACGACAATCCGATACTGAAACGCTACGTGCTCGACGATCAGGGAGCACTGCGCAAGAACATGGTGATCTTCATCGACGGCACGGGCGTCGCGATGCTCCCCGACGACCTGCACTCGATCCACATCGACGGCCGGGCGCTCAAAGACCGCCGTACTCTCAACGATGACGTGAGCGACGATGGCGAGATCTTCGTCATGCAGGCTCTGACGGGTGGTTGAGTGAGCGATACGCTGCAGGTCGCGAGCCGCAAGGGGTTGTTCACGCTGGAGCGCGACGATGGATGGCACGTGGCGCGGGTGGAGTTCCTCGGCGACAACTGCTCGGCCATCCTCAACGACACCCGGAGCGGCGCCGTCTACGCGGCCCTCGATCACGGACACTTCGGCACGAAGCTCCATCGCGCCCGGGAGCTCGGCGGGGCGTTCGAGGAGATCACACCGCCCGCGTATCCCGAGAAGGCGGAGGACGAAGAGGAGTGGACCGACATCCACGGCCGCGTCGTCCCCCACAACCTCGAGCTCATCTGGTGTCTGGAGGCCGGCCACCCCTCGGCGCCGGGCACCATCTGGTGCGGCACCGTCCCCGGCGGGCTCTTCCGCTCGAGGGACGGCGGCGATTCCTGGCAGCTGGTGGAGAGTCTGTGGAACGATCCGCTGCGGCGCGGCTGGTTCGGCGGCGGCATGGACTACCCCGGCATCCATTCCATCTGCGTGCATCCCGAGGATCCGGAATCCCTCGCGGTGGCGGTGTCCTGCGGGGGCGTCTGGCACACCTCGGACGGGGGCGAGACCTGGAGCTGCCCGGGCGAGGGGTTTCGCGCTGACTACTTCCCGCCGGACCAGGCGACCAATCCGGCAATCCAGGATATCCACCGTCTCGCGCAATGCCCCTCGCGCCCCGAGGTCTTCTGGGTGCAGCACCACAACGGTATCTTTCGGTCCGATGACGGCGGGCGGCACTATGCCGAGTTGAGCGATGCCGCGCCGTCGGCCTTCGGCTTCGCCGTGGCCGTGCATCCCGATGACCCGGACACCGCGTGGTTCGTCCCGCAGATCAAGGACGAGCGACGGATACCGGTGGATGGCCGCATCGTCGTGCTGCGCACCCGCGACGGCGGCGGGAGCTTCGAGAGCCTCACGGCGGGCCTGCCCCAGGAACACGCCTACGACATCTGTTTTCGACACGCCCTGGATGTGGACGCCAGCGGCGAACGACTGGCCCTTGGCAGCACCACGGGCTCTGTTTGGATCTCGGAGAGTGGTGGCGATCGCTGGGACTGCGTCTCGAACCACTTACCCCCGATCTACGCGCTGCGTTTCGTGCAGTAGCCGACGGAGAAGACCACGTGAGGAAAAGATGACGAACGCACCCAGCGGCAGCCGGCTGATCGGCGCACAGGAACTGAATCAACTACTCCAGGGCGACGAAGAGATCGCGTTGCTCGACGCACGGGAGGAGTTGAGCTTCGGCCAGGCGCATATCCTCTATGCGAGCTGCCTGCCCTTGAGCCGGCTCGAAGTGCTCGCGAGCGCAATGGTCCCGCGCAAGTCGGTCAGGATCGTCGTCTGCGACGGTGGAGAGGGCCTCGCGGAGCGGGCGGCGGCGCGTTACCTGCACTTCGGCTACGAGGACGTCAGTGTGCTCGACGGCGGCGTGGATGCCTGGCGGGAAGCCGGGCTCGAGATTTTCAGCGGCGTCAACGTCCCGAGCAAGGCGTTCGGAGAGTATGTCGAAGTCGAGTACGACACGCCGTCGGTGTCCGCCGACGAGCTGAAGGCACTGATGGACGAGGGCGAGGACATGGTGGTCCTCGACAGCCGCCCCATGGTGGAGTACCACGCCCGCAATATCCCATCGGGCGTCTGCGTGCCCGGGGCGGAGCTTGCCTATCGCGTGCACGATATCGCGCCTTCCCCGGATACGACTGTCGTAGTCAACTGTGCGGGGCGCACGCGCAGTATCATCGGCGCCCAGTCGCTCATCAACGCGGGCATCGAGAATCCCGTTGTCGCGCTTCGAAACGGCACCATGGGATGGCATCTCGCCGGTCACACGCTCGAGCACGGCGAGACCCGCGAGGCGCGGGAGCTGACCGATCGCGGGCTCTCGGCGGCGCAGGCCGCCGCCGCCCGCGTCGCCGAGCGCTTCGGCGTGCGCTACATCGAGCACGACACCCTGGCCGAGTGGCGCGGCGAAGCGGGAGAACGATCCCTCTATGTCCTCGACGTGCGCCACCCGGACGAGTACGAGGCGGGTCACCTTCCGGGCTCGCTCTCGGCCCCCGGTGGACAGCTCGTACAGGAGACGGATCACTTCGTCGCCACCCTGCGCTCGCGGATCGTGCTGGTGGACGACACCGGCGTTCGCGCCACCATGACCGGGTCGTGGCTGAACCAGATGGGTTGGCCGGAGGTTGCGGTGCTGCGCAACGGGCTGGACGGCGTGGCCCTGGAACGCGGCCCCGGGCCGCTGAACGTACTCGGCATCGACGCGGTTTCCGCCGACGAGATCGCTGTCGCCGAGCTGGCGAAGCTGCTCGCCGACAATCGGGCCAGCGTCGTCGATCTCGGCTTCAGTCGCGCCTACCGGGCGGGTCACATCCCCGGCGCCTGGTTCATGACCCGCGCGCGCCTGGCCAACTGCCTGCCGGCCGTGCCGAAGCAGGGCACCCTGGTCCTCACCTCCTCGGACGGTGTGCTCGCCCGCGTCGCCGCGGCCGAGGCCGCCGCTCTCACCGACGAGCCCGTGGTGGTGCTGCAGGGGGGTACGGACGCCTGGATCGCCGCCGGCAGGGAGGTGACGGCGGGGGCGGAGCACCTGGCGGACGTCGCGAACGATGTGTGGCTGCGGCCCTATGAGAAGGACTGGGGCGTCGAGGATTCCATGCGCGAGTATCTCACGTGGGAGGTTGGCCTGGTGGAGCAGCTCGAGCGCGACGGCACGACCCGATTCATGCCGAAACGTTGACCGGACGCGCATCCCGGATGTCCGATTCGACGCTCGTTGGCAACGTTCGCAAGATGCGCGTCGAGGGAGCCGACCCGGTTCTCTACAGCCTGCCGGTGGGTGACGAGACCGTCGCCATGAACGCGCTGCTCGGGCGAAGCGTCGGTCTCCGGTTCACGGGCAACATTCACTGCGTCGCCTGCGGCCGGAAGACCAACAAGAGCTTCAACCAGGGACACTGCTTTCCGTGTCTGCGCAAGCTCGCGAGCTGCGACGACTGCATCGTGCGCCCGGAGCGCTGCCACTACCATCTGGGGACCTGCCGCGAGCCCGCGTGGGGAGAGGCGAATTGCCTGCGGCCCCACGTCGTCTACCTTGCCAACTCGTCGGGAGTGAAGGTCGGTATCACGCGGGAGTCCCAGGTGCCCACTCGCTGGATCGACCAGGGCGCTGCCCAGGCACTGCCCGTGGCGCGGGTCGCGAGCCGACGCTTGTCCGGACGCATGGAGGTGGCGTTCAAGGGCCACGTCGCCGATCGCACCGACTGGCGGCGCATGTTGAAGGGCGAGCCGGAGCACGTGGATCTCGTGGGAACGCGGGATGGGTTGCTGAAGCAGTGCGGTGACGCGCTCGCAAACGTGACCGACGAGCACGACCCGGCGGATCCGGAATTCATCGCGGACGCGGAGGTCCGTGCGTTCCGCTATCCCGTGCTCGAGTACCCGACCAAGGTCGCGTCCATCAACCTGGACAAGAACCCGGAATCGGAAGGCACGCTGATGGGAATCAAGGGCCAGTATCTGATCTTCGATACCGGCGTGATCAACATACGGAAGTACGGCGGCTACGAGATCGCCTTCTCGGCCTGATCTACTCCGCGCTCGCCAGGCGGATGTACGCGTTGTAGCGATCGCGGATCTGACGCACGTAATTCACCGTTTCCTGCCCGCGGGCGTAACCGTGTGTGGCCAGCTGATAGAAGCTCCGGCGTGAAAGAAGCAGCATCGCCCGATCCACGTTGTTGAACCAGCGATCCGGGTTCCACCCCATCTTGCGGGCCAGGATCCGCGCGTCGCGGACGTGCCCGAGGCCGGCATTGTAGGCCGCGAGCGTGAACCACATGCGATCCTGCACCGTGAGATCCGGTTCGAAACGTTCCTGGATCCACGCCATGTAGCGCACTCCGGTTTGAATGCTCGTATCGACGGCGTGCAGATCCTGAACGCCGAAGAGTTCTCCGGTGGTCGGCAGGATCTGCATGAGCCCGCGGGCGCCCGCCCAGGATTCGGCCTGGGGGTCGAAACGGCTCTCCTGGTACATCTGCGCCACGATGAGCGCCCAGTCGAAGCCGTACTCCTCCGCGTACTTCTGGACCTGGGCATCGTAGGGGGAGATGTTCCCTTTCTCGGCATGCTCCTGGTGGGAGGCGACGTGGTCGAGGATCCGATCCGAGTTCTGGAAGTACTTGCCGTACACGTAGTTGTAGAAGCGGCCCTTGTACTCCTTCTCCAGGAACTCGTTCAGCGCCGCGAGAAGTTTCGGGTTGTCCTTCCTGACGGCCCAGCCGTGTGCAACGGGGCCGTTCAGCGTGAGCACGGG
>CBDTYP010000266.1:0-4680 GCA_965364645.1 uncultured Gammaproteobacteria bacterium
ACTGGCATCGCCGAGGTGGGCAGGCGATTCAAGATGGACGAGTATTTCCTGCCGGAAGTCATGATGTCGGCGAAGTGCATGCACGCCGCCCTCGGACGCTTGAAACCCCTGATCATCGCCGAGAAGTCCGAGGAGATCGGCACCGTGGTCGTCGGCACCGTCCAGGGCGACCTTCACGACATCGGCAAGAAGATCGTCGCCATGATGCTGGAAGCGGCGGGATTCACCGTCGTCGATCTGGGCGTCACCGTGCCGCCGGAGGACTTCATCGACGCGATCAAAGAACACAATCCCGACATCGTCGGTTTCTCCGCCCTGTTGACCACCACCATGAACATGCAGTGGGAGACCATCAAGGCCATCAAGAACGAAGGCCTGCGCGAGCAGGTGAAGGTCTTCGTGGGCGGCGCGCCCATCAGCCAGGCCTGGTGTGACAAGATCGGCGCCGATGCCTACGCCCAGGACGCTCTCGTGGCCGTGGACAAGGCGCGCGCCGTCATGGGCACGTTTCACAACATGAAGGGCGGCGATCCCGATCTGCACGCGGCGATGATCGCCATGGACGAGGAGCGTGAGCGCGCCAAGGCGGAGTCGGCCGAAGCCGGCTGAACATCCCGGCATGCCCGGGCACTCTCATGGGCGGCGTTAAAGCATCCACACTGATACCGGCAGCCGCCGGCATCGTCCTGTTCGTCGCCGGTTGCCTCGGCGCTTTCGGTGACGGGTGGGGTTACGGCCTGTTGCTCGTCTGCGCAATGCTGCTGCTCGCGGGGATGACGCTGTTCGCCATCTTCATTTTCAGCCATCGATTCGACGACAACAAGCTGAAGGGCGCATTCACCTGGCTCTTCTATCTCGGCGCGTGGGCCTATGTCCTTGGCGTATGCGCGCTGGGCGGATTCTTCGTGGCCGAGACCATCGCGGGACGCATGGAGCTCAAGTGGATCCTGTTCGGACCGTCGGCGATCGCCGCGCTTATCGTCCTCGATTACGGCCTCTATCGGCTGTTGGTCAAGAAGAATCTACCCACCTGGGCCCGTTACCGGCAGTTCATCTCCCGCGCGGCCTCGGACCCGGTGGCGATGCGGCGAACCTTCCTCGACGACGTCGTGCTGCATCGCGCGCTGTTCTCCGTCAGCGGGTTTCGCTGGCTCCGCCACACGCTGATCTTCTGGGGCTTCGTGCTCATGTTCGCCCTCGAGCTGGTCGCTGTGTTCCTGCGCGAAGGTGTCCCGGCGTTCGGCTTTCGGGATATCTGGGAGGAGCATGGAAACCCGGTGCGGCTCGCCTTCGATTTCGGCTTCGATTTCTTCGGGCTGATGGTGCTGGTGGGATGTGTCCTCGCGCTGGTGTATCGCGTCATGGTCAACGGGACCGAGGACCAGAAGTATACGGACACGCCGACAGCCGTCTTTCTCCTGTTAGTCGTCGCCAGCGGCTTCGTGGTCGAGGCCATGCGTATCGCGAGCATGCCGGGCGAGTATCATCTGTTCTCCTTCGCCGGCTATTTTCTATCGAGCTTCATCCCCGCGGGGAACTGGTTGGGCAGTAACACCTACGAGTTCCTGTGGCTCGCCCACGTGCTGGGGTCGTGCCTGTTCATCGCCTACGTGCCGATAAAGCGCCTCGTGCACTCCTGCGCGACGCCCATGGGCAGGCTGATGCACTCTCAGAAGGGCATGCTCGCCGCCAAGCGGGACGGCGTACTCCGTGGGCTACAGATGAATCGGCAGGTATGATGGCGCTTAGAGCCTGAAGGGGAGGAATGCAGATGAGCCAGGAGAGCGGTGGCGGCAAGCCCGCCATGGACAAGTCCACCAGGAAGGGCGTACAGCCCGGAGCGTCCACCGGCGTCGTCAAGGTGTACAGCGCGAAACGCAACCCCTTCGGCGGATATATCACCGATGACCGCAGCGGCAAGGATGTATTCGTGCATCGATCGGCGGTGGAGGAGGCCGGCCTGAAGAAGCTCGACAAGGGCCAACGCGTCAAGTTTCAGGTCATCGAAGACGGGGTCGGCGGATTCAAGGCATCCGCGATCGAGCCCGGCGAATGAGCTTCACGTCGTAGTCGATCCTGTCATGGCGCGACTCGATCAAGTTCTCGGTCACGCCGCCCCGCAGGTTGCCCTCGCGGGGTCCGGTGCCGATGGACTCGGCGAGATCGAGGTGCTGGCCGTGAAGCTCGGATCCGGCGCGCCCTGCTCCTCCCACGAGGCGATGTTCGAGGACTGGCCGGGCCCGGAGCGATACGTGGGGCAATGGTTCGTGCTGGCCAACGGTAAGGCAGTCGGCATCGATGACGATCCCGACCGGGGTATCGCCCTCGCCGTCACGGACTACCCGGCCTGAAGCGCTAAAAAAATGGACTGGGACCAGCTACGCATCTTCAATGCGGTCGCCGAGGCAGGCAGCTTCACCCGTGCGGGAAAGACGCTCAACCTGAGCCAATCCGCGGTAAGCCGCCAGATCGGCGCCCTGGAGAACACCCTGGGCGTGCCGCTCTTTCACCGCCACGCCCGGGGCCTCGTGCTCACGGAGCCGGGCGAGGATCTCTTCGAGACGGTCAAGGAAGTCGCCGCCAAGCTCACCATGGCCACGGCGCGACTGAACGAAGGCCGCGATCAGCCCGAGGGCCCCCTGAAGATCACCACCACCGTGGCATTCGGATCCGCCTGGCTGACCTCCAGGATGAATCTCTTCCACTCGGTATACCCGGATATCTCCGTGTCGCTGCTGCTGGTGGACAACATCGAGCTGGATCTGAGCACCCGGGAAGCCGACGTCGCGATTCGCTTTGCCCCTCAGCAACAGCCGAACCTGATTCAGCGCAGACTGATGACGATTCGTTACCGGGTGTTCGCGTCCCGGGAGTATCTGGACAAGAACGGTACCCCGGAGTCGGCCGAGGAGCTCGATCTCCACGAGCTCGTCGTCTTCGGCGAAGACACGCCGGCGCCGATCGCCGACATAAACTGGCTCCTCGATGCGGGCTCTCCGACCGGGACGCGGCGTGCGCCGGCCCTCACGGTGAACAGCGTGTACGGAATCTTCCGCGCCGTTAGCAGCGGCTTCGGCATCGCCGCGCTGCCCTTCTATATGGCGGAGGAGGCCCCCGAGCTCGTGGAGATACTCCCGGAGCTGGTCGGCCCGAGCTTCGATGCCTACTTCGTCTACGCGGAGGAGCTCCGCCACTCGCGGCGCATCGTGTCGGTGCGGGATTTTCTGCTGCGCCAGGTAGAGCAGGACAGCGACTCCACGTGAGCGATCGGAAGGACTCCGGCGATCTCCCGGTGGCGTCCCAGGACGGTCCCTACGCGGTGCAGGTGGAGGAGGGCCGGAGCTACCGATGGTGCAGCTGCGGATTGAGCCGTATCCAGCCCTGGTGCGACGATTCCCACGATGGCACGGACTTCGAGCCCATCGAGTTCGTCGCGCCCATAACGGCGGAGTTCATGATGTGCGGCTGCAAGCAATCCGACAACAAACCCTACTGCTTCGGCAACTGCCGCGGACACGACCGCCTGGTGAAGCCATGAACGAGGATTCGGTGCTGCGGGTATCGGTAAAGCACAATCTGGTCTGCGCGATCGAGCGGGTGCCGGCGGATGAAAACATCGTGATTCCTGATTCGAAGCTGGCGGTGAGCACCCAGCTCGCCCGCAACCACCAGGAGAACGGATGCCTGGACGGTAAATACTACTTTTCGGATCCAGAGCAGGCCAAGACCTTTTCGATTCTTTGCCTCGACTTCGCGAAGAAGTTGACGGAGCGCGCTATCGATACGCTGGAGAAACGCGACTTTCGCCGCGATCCGGACTGGATCGCCGACCCGACTTCGAAAGGGGGATACGAGGAGCTGAGCCGATGACGAGAGTCGAGCTACCGGATACGCTGATTTCCACTGATTGGCTGGATGCACACCGCGATGCTCCCGACCTGCGGGTTTTCGAGTGCACGGCGTACCTGAAGTATCTGCCGCCCGGACAGGATGCGCCTTACCGCGTCGTGAGCGGGAGGAGCGACTACGAGAAGGGTCACATCGAGGGTGCGGGGTTTATCGATATACAGGACGAGCTGTCCGATTCCTCGAGCCCCAGCCATCTGCGTTTCACGGCGCTTCCGGCAGAAGCACTGGCGGGCGCGTTCGCGCGCCGTGGCATCGGTGATGAGAGTCGCGTGGTGCTCTATTCCCGGGGGCGGAACGTATGGGCGACCCGCGTGTGGTGGCTGCTGCGATCCATCGGCTTCGATGCCGCCGCGGTCCTCGATGGAGGCTGGGAGAAGTGGCAGAGAGAGGGGAGACCCACGTCGACCGAGGAGCCTGCGCCGGCCCCGGCCACCCTGACGCCTCATCCGCGTCCGCAGCTCTTCCTGGACAGCCGTGCCGTCCGCGAAGCCATGGATGCGCCGGATACGTGTGTGATCAACGCCTTGGACGCCGACATCCACCGTGGCGACAACCCGCGTTACGGGCGCCCGGGACGCATCCCCGCCAGCGTGAACGTTCCCGCGTCTACACTGGTCGACCCCGATACGAACACGTTCGTGTCCAGCGAGCAGGCGGCATCAATATTTCGCGAAGTCGGCGCGGACCCGACAGAGCGCACCGTCTTGTACTGCGGCGGCGGCATCGCCGCCACTCTGGATGCCTTCGTACTCAATCGCCTCGGCTACGACG
>CBDTYP010000267.1:0-4659 GCA_965364645.1 uncultured Gammaproteobacteria bacterium
GTTAGCGTGAATGCCGCCGACTTTTGCAGCAGACAGGTAAACCTCGTCGACCTGGTTGTCGGAAAACCAGGCGTCGACGGCCGCCTGGTCGGTCAGGTCCAGCTCCGCGCGACTCGCCACCAGTGGCTCAATGCCGTCAGCTGCCAGGCGGCGGCAAATTGCCGAGCCAACAAGACCCTTGTGACCCGCGACGAATACGTTGCTCACAGTGTTCCTACTCGTGCCGGTCGAAGGTCTCGAAGCCCGCTTCTTTGACGACCGCATAGCGCTTCGCGGACTCGTGGTCGGCTGCCACCATCTCCTTGACGAGTTGCGCGAACGGGATCTTCGCCTCCCAGCCCAGCGGCATGATATGGATGCCCTGGCACATGGGTTTGATCTCATTGACGATGCGCGCCGCTATCTCGATGCTCGTCGCGGATTTGTCTTCCGTCTCGTCCATCTCCGCGATGAGCGCATCCGGGACGTCGATGCCCGGGACGTTCTCGGTCATGTAGCGGGCCATCTTCGCCGACTTCAGCAGGATGATGCCGCACAGGATCTTGACGTCGATGTCTTGAACGGCGTTCATGAATTTCTCGAAAGACGCCGGGTCGTACACGGCCTGGGACTGCAGGAACTGCGCGCCTGCGTCCACCTTGGCCTTCATCTTATCGATCTCGAGGCTGAGGTCGGATGCCCCGGGATTGACGACCGCCCCCAGGAACAGCTCCGGCGAGCCCTCGAGCTCGTTACCCTCCATGTCCTTGCCCCGGCACAAACCGTTCGCCACACCCAACAGCTCGGCCGAGAGGATGTCGTAGACTCCGGGCGCGTCCGGGTGATCGCCAATCTTCGGCGGATCGCCGCCCATGAAGACCACGTTGGGAACGCCGAGGGCCGCCGCGCCAAGGAGATCGCCCTGGAGCGCGATGCGATTCTTGTCCCTGGAAGTCATCTGCATGATGGGCTCGATGCCCCTGTCCATGAGCAGGTGCGCGGCCGCCAGCGGGCAGGTCGACATGCGCGCGGCATGGGAGTCCGTGATGTTGAAGGCATCGACGGCGCTGCCCAGCGCTTCGGCGCGATCGAAGACGGCGGAGAAGTCCACCCCCTTGGGCGGATTCAGCTCACTGGTAACGACGAATTTTCCGGCGTCGATCGCCTTCGCCAACTTGCTCATGGTGCAGCCCCCCGGCACGCATAGAAATTCTGGTTGGAGAGACAAATCATACTGATCGGGCGCGTTGAAAAGCTATCGGCGTCGCAGCAAAGACCATTGTGAATTCAAATGACTTTTATTGTTTTGCTCAATACTCCATAGTCTGCCATCGATCGATGCCGAGGCTGCTGTTATCTTGGCAACCCGGCCGCGGGAGGGGGCGAGCATGAGCGCGACAACACTGAAGGTGAACGGTACCGAATACCGCCGGCCCGGGGATCCGCTGGTGGTGGTATGCATCGACGGCGGCGACCCCGCGTACCTCGAGCACGGGTTGTCCGCCGGCATCATCCCCAACATGGAGCGCTGGATGCGGGAGGGCTTTCACACCATCGCCCATGGCACCATGCCGAGCTTCACCTGCCCCAACAACATGTCCATCGTGACCGGATGCCCCCCGTCGGTGCACGGTATCTCCGGAAACTTCTATCTCGATCGCGAGACCAACGAGCCGGTGGTGATGACCGGGCCCGAGCTGCTCCAGGTCCCCTCGATCATGAGCGTGTTCTCCCGCAACGGCGCCACCGTGGCGTCGGCGACCGCCAAGGACAAGCTGCGCGCGCAGCTCCAGAAAGATATGGATCTCTCCGGTGGCTCGGTCAGTATCTCGTCCCAGTTCGCAGACCGTTGCACGCTCGAGGAGAACGGCATCGAAGACCTGCTCGCCTTCGTCGGCAGGCCGCTTCCGGACATGTACTCCGCGGAGCTCTCCCTGTTCGTTCTGGACGCCGGCATCAAGCTGCTGGAGACCCGCCGTCCCGACATGCTCTATCTCTCCCTGACGGATTTCATCCAACACGCCTTCGCCCCGGGTCATCCCGAGGCCGATCGCTTCTACAAGGACCTGGACGCGCGCTTCGGTCGCCTCGAGGAGCTCGGCGCCACGGTCGCGCTCACCGCGGACCACGGCATGAACGAGAAGACCAACGAGGACGGGACGCCGCGGGTCGTCTGGCTCCAGGACATTCTCGACGCGGAGTTCGGCGAAGGGTCGAGCACCGTCATCTGCCCGATCACCGACGCGTTCGTGGGCCACCATGGTGCGCTCGGCGGCTTCGTGCGCGTGTACTGCCACGGCGAGCTCGACGGCGCGCGGGTGATCGATGCGGTGGCGGACGTGCAGGGGCTCGAGCGGGTCCTGTCCCGGGAGGAGATCGCCGCGGAGTTCGATCTGCCCATGGGTCCCGAGGGCGACGTGGCCGTGCTCGGAGATCGGCGCACCGTCATCGGCGCGCGCCGGAGCGATCACGATCTCAGCGGCCTAAAGGGCCACCGGCTGCGCACCCACGGCAGCGTGTACGAGGCGGACGTGCCAATCATCATCAATCGGCCGGTTAGCGACGACTACGCCCGCCGGGCCGAAGACGGGCGCCTGCACAGCTATCAGGTGTTCGACTACGCACTCAACGGTTCGGTAGCCTGATCCTCGGGAGGACACCGCGATGAGCAAGACAGGCCGCGCCGTCGTCTATGTGGAGCCGAACGCGCCGTTCGAGGTGCGCGAGTACCCGGTGCGCGATGCGCGCCCCGGCGAGGTGCTGGTTCGCGTCACCATGTCCACGATCTGCCGTTCGGACATCCATTCCTACGAGGGTCATCGGCCGAACCCGTGCCCCGGAATCCTCGGACACGAGATCATCGGCGTCATCGAGCAGCTCGGCGACGGCATCCGTGCGGACATGCGGGGTGATCCGCTGGTCCCCGGGGATCGCATCACGTGGACCGAGTACTTCGCCGATGGGCCATCGTACCAACGGGACGTGCTGGACATGCCCCAGAAGGCGCCGGGGCTTCGCAAGTACGGCCACGATCTCGCCGACGACGATCCGCACTTCCTCGGCGGCTTCGCCGACTACTGCTACGTCCTGCCGGGCACCGGCATATTGAAGCTGCCGGATGCGTTGAGCGACGAAGAGGCTACGCCGCTCAACTGCGGAGTAGCCACGATGATCTCCGTCACCGAAGCCGCCGCCATCGAGATGGGGGAGACGGTGGTGGTGCAGGGTCTGGGGCTCCTCGGTATCTACGGTTGCGCGATCGCGCGTTCCCGGGGAGCCGCACGAGTCATCGGTATAGACGCCGTGCCGGCTCGTCTCGAGACGGCGAAACGCTTCGGCGCCGACATCACGCTCGACCCGACAGCCATGGACGAAGATGAGCTGGTGAGCCGCGTGCGCGAGGCGTCGCAGCCGGACGGACCGGACGTCGTGTTGGAAGTCTGCGGCGTCCCCGCCGTCGTGCCCTCCGGCATTCGGATGCTGCGCACGGGCGGGCGCTATGTGCTGGCGGGGCTGATCAACCCGGAATCCAACTTCATGCTGGACGGCAACGATCTCATTCGAAAGTGGATCACGCTGAAGGGTATCCACAACTACCACCCGCGCCACCTGGTTCAGGCGCTGGACTTCGTCATGGCCAACCGGGATCGCTTCCCCTTCAAGGAGATCGTCGATTCGCGCTTCGGCCTCCATGAGCTCGGGGAGGCCTTTGCCCGGGCCGCCAGCCACGACGTGCTGCGCGCGGCCATCGTTCCGGGGGAGACGGATCGATGAGCATCGAGGGGATAGAGGCGCTGACATTCGACACCGGCGGGACGATTCTCGACTGGCACTCGGGTCTCCGCGACGCCCTGGCGCAGATCGGCAGGTCTCATGGGGTTGATCAGGACTGGGCCGCGATGGCCAACGAGTTCCGGCGCCGATCACTCGGGCGTATGCTCAATCACGGCGAGAGCGCGCCGGCGACCATGAACTTCGACGACGTGCACCGGGAGACCCTGGACGGATTGGTGGAGGAGTTCGGCCTGGGTGCGCTCACCGAAGCCGATCGCCGCCGCATCTGGTGGGATACGATTCACAGTCTTCAATGTTGGTCGGACTTCCCCGCTACGCTGCCGAGGCTGCGGGAGAGCTACATCTGCGTCTCGTTCACCATTCTCAGCTTTCGAATTATCGTGGACACCGCGAGAAGAAACGGACTCAGCTGGGACGCCGTCATTTCCTGCGAGGCGATCGGCAAGTACAAGGTGCTGCCCGAGGCGTATCACGCCTGCGCCGGGTTCCTCCAGCTCGAGCCGAGCGAGTGCTGCATGGTGGCCTGCCACAATTTCGATCTCGACGCGGCGAAGGCTTGCGGCTTCAAGACCGCCTTCGTGCGCCGCCCCGATGAGTGGGGCGCGGCGGGCCCGCCCGATCCGGAACCGAATCCCCACCACGACTTCGTCGTCGACAGCTTCCCGGAGTTGGCCGAGCAGCTCGGCGTGTCGATGTGATTTACGCGTTGGGCGAGCGCCGTGTGGAGTTCCGCGGTGAGTACTACATCGCGCCCACCGCGTCGGTGATCGGATCCGTCGTGCTGGGACACAACGCGAGCGTCTGGTTCAATTGTGTCCTGCGCGGCGACAACGAGATCATCAGCCTCGGGGACAACACCAACATCCAGGATGCCACGGTGATGCA
>CBDTYP010000268.1:0-4652 GCA_965364645.1 uncultured Gammaproteobacteria bacterium
TGTGACGTTTTCTGAAACAGGAAATCAGCGAGTTACGTCGGGTTTGCGAATGCGGCAAGCGTCGCGAGTGACTGTTCTAATTGAGTTGTTGATTTCGCCTGTATGACTTCGAACCAGGTGGTCGGGGTTGCGAGTCCAGCCGGGCGCACCAATCTTCACGCAATATGAACCGTCCGAGCTAGTCGACTTCGCCGCCCAGGGTTTCGAGAAGCGTCGCTGCTTCTTTCGAAGCAGGCGTATTGCGGCCTTCCGTAACCGACGCAAATGCGGGCTGCAGCACCGTGCGGGCACTCTTCGTATCGCCCGCGTCTTGGAGAAATCTCGCAAGGCTGACCGTCGAGCGCAGCTTCGCCAGCCGCGCCCCCTGCTCGTCCGCTGCCTGCACGGACTCGCGATAGCAGGCTTCCGCCGCCGCACCGTTGGACTTCGAGAGCATCAGCAGGACCTCGCCTTTGAGGCGCAGAATCTCGGAGAACTGGAAGCGCGCGTTGTGCTGATCGGCGGTGGCGAGCGCGCGTTCCACCTCCTGGAGTCCTTCGTCGGGCATATCGGCCTTTCCCAGCGCCTCACCGAGCAACGCGACGAAATAGGGTAGCCCCATCTCCGCGCCGGTTGCACTGATCGCCGCGAGCCCTTCGCGCATCCGTGCGATCCCCTCGTCGGGCTCGCCGAGCTCGCTGAGTGCCCAGCCGAGTTGAAACATTCCCTGGGAATGGAGGAGTGGCAGGAGATACTCCTCGCATACGGCGATCTCCCGCTCCGCCCAGTCGCGGACCGCCTCGGGCTCGCGACGAAACATGTGGGCATAGCTGAACGCCCACTGGGCGAGCGCGGTCGTCAGCGGGTGGTCCAGCCGCTCGGCGAGGTCCAGCGCCTGGCGGCACCCTTCCAGCGCCCGATCGGGATAGCCGCAAATGCATTGAATGAGTGCAGAGAAGCTACGGCAGCAAACCCCCGGGTCGTGTCCGGAGTAGATGTACGTCAACGAGTGATCGCGATCGCTTTCGTACATCTCGATGCCCTTACCACAGTGCAGCTCGGCATCTCGGTAATCGCCCATGAAGAAGCTGTTCGTCCAGAACAGATGGTGGGTCTCGATGTGCACGCCGATGTCGTCCGAGCCCGCCGAGAGCGCCACGCAGCGATCGCCGAGATCGTGCGCAATTCGGGATTCGCCACGGATCATGTGGTATTGCCCCTGCCCGCGCAGTGCGATGAAAAGCTCGCGCTCGTCGCCGAGCTCCTCGCAAAGCGCACGCGCCCTGGTATAGGCGTCCAAGACCTCTCTGGCGGCCCAACCCTTCGCGGCCATCATCGTCACGCCCAGGGACTTCTGATAGTCGAGCTCCTGCTGCAGTCGCTCCGGTGCAACTGGAAGCGAGGCGATGAGCCCGAGCCCGCGCTCGAGGTATTCGATAGCCTGCTGATGGGCCGAGCGCTGAATCGCTTTGCTCGCCGAGCGGAGCAGATAGTGAACGGCCTTGTCCCACAGCTCGCCGCCGAGCGAGTGACGCGCAAGCCGCTCGACCTGCTCGTCGAGCCGGTCGGCATAGAGCTCTTCGATCAGCGTGACGAGCCGCACATGCACCGCGCGCCGGCGCTCCTTGAGCACGGTCTCGTAGGCGACCTGATGGGTGAGTGCGTGCTTGAAAGTGTACTCGGGATTCGACAGCAGGCGCGTCTGATAGAGGAACTCGGCGCTCTGCAGGGAGTTCAGAATCTCCCCCAGCGCTTCCCCGTCGACGTCTACAATCGCTTCGAGAAGCTCCACAGGCACGTCTTTGCCGATAACCGCGGCTGTTTGCAGCATTGCCTTCTCGTCTGCGGGGAGCCGATCGATTCGCGTCGCGAGCACTGCCTGCACGGTGGAGGGGATCTCGAAGCTCTCGATCGGACGTCCTGGGCGGAATGCACCTTGTTTTCCCACGAGAGCACCCGTCTCGACCAGCGCACGTACCGACTCCTCGACGAAAAACGGTGTGCCCTCGGTTCGCTCGATCAGACGGTTGCGCAGCTGCGCGAGCTCGGGATTCTCACCGAGCAGCGCGCCGAGCAGACGATTGGCATTGTCAGCACCGAGGGGATCCAGACGCAGTTGCGAGAAATACGTCTTTGTGAACCACTCGTGTCGGTACTCAGGCCGATGAGTGAACAACAGCATGACTCGTGCGGCGCCCACGCTCTCGACCAGGTGCTCGAGCACCGCCTGTGTTCCGACATCGATCCAGTGCAGGTCTTCGACCACCACGATGAGCGGTCGAGCGTGGCTGAGCCGAATCAGTGCCGCATTAACGGCTTCCAGGGTACGCTGACGTCGTTGCGGCGGACTGAGCGTCGACCACTGCGGATCTTCCACGGGCAGATCCAGCAATGCGAACAGCGGCGGAAGCATTGGATCGAGATCCAGGTCGACCGCGCGAATGCCGGCACGCAGCTTCCGGGCGACTTCAGACTGTGCATCGCGCTCGCCGATATCGAACCAGGCGCGCAGCAGATTCGCGACGGGTAGATAGGTCGCGCTCGCGTCGTGAGATGTGGTGCCGGTTTCGAGCACGGTCCAGCCGGCGATGGACGGAGAATTGAGGAACTCGTGCACCAGCCGGGATTTGCCGATCCCCGGCTCGCCCATCACCGCCACCACCTGACCCGTGCCCCTGGCGGCACGCTCCAGCAGCTCGGCGAGCCGAATCATCTCGGTTTCGCGCCCGATGAAGCGCGTGAGCGCGCGCGCCGAGCGGGCCTCCCAAAGGGATCGCAGCGTGGATCTCGCGCGAAGCGCGGACAGTTCCACGGGATCCGCGACACCATCGAGGGATCGCCCCCCGAGCGCGGTGACCTCGACAAAGCCCTCCGCGAGCCGCCAGGTCTCCGCGGTGATACCGATCGCGCCCGGGTCGATCACCGCGTCGATGCGATCGGCAACCTGGGCGACCGGACCTACCGCGTCGTAGTGCCTCGAATGCTCGTCGCCGACGGTGCGCACCACCGCTTCGCCGGAGTGAACTCCGACTCGAATGTCCGGGGCCGGGCTCGACGCGAGTCCGTCGCGAATAGCGAGTGCGGCGTAGCAGGCGCGCACAGCATGATCCTCGTGCGCCAGCGGCGCACCGAACAGCGCGGTGACGCCGTCGCCGCGAATGTGGCTCACCGTGCCACCGAAGCGGTCGATGGCATCGACCATGGTTTCGAGCACGGGGTCCACGCGTAACATTGCGGCTTCCGGATCCGAGTCGTGCACGATTTCGTGTATCCGTGCGCACAGTACGGTTAGTTGCTTTCGCTCCGCCGGAACCGCCGGAACCGGATTGTTCGCTCGTGGCTCGGGGGGCGGGTCCGCGGCAGTTGTCACCGGCGAATCACTCGTGCGACTGATCTCCTCGGCGAGCTGTCGGGTCTGATCGGCAGGCGCAATACCGAGCTCGCGGTCCAGAATGCGCGTGCACTCCTGATACTGGCGCAGCGCCGTCTCGCGACGACCGGTTCGTGAGTACAGCCGCATGAGTGCGCAATGGGCCCATTCCTGCAGGGGATCCATGGTCAGCAGACGCTCCGCAATCTGGATGCCGGGCTCGAGTCGGTCGCTGCGTGCGTAGTGGCTGAGCAGATCAGAGAATGCCTGCAGCGCAAGCTCGCGGAGCCGGCGTCGCTCTCCTGCCGCCCACTCCTCGAAGCTCTCCTCGCGCAGGCTGAAGCCATCCAGCAGATCGCCGCGATAGAGGGCGATGGCCTGCTCCAGGCCCTCGGGCGATTCGTCGACGACCAGTTTCTCGAACTCGTGGGCGTCGACCCGGATCCCATCAGCCTCGAGCCAGACCCCGTGGGAGTCGGTCCTGATGACGGCATCTCCGGTCTCCGGCAGGACCTTGCGCAGGCTGGTCAGCGTCTGACGCAGGCTCGCCCGGGCCTGCTCCTCCGCGCTCCGCCCCCACAGCACTGTCGCCAGATGCTCGCGTGAGCGGGTCAGGCCCGGAGACAGAGCGAGGTAGGCCAGCAAGGCCTTGCTCTTGCGGGTGGCGAGCTCGAGGGGCGAATCGGCTCCGTCCAGCTGGATCCCCAGGCCTCCGAGTACAGTGATTGCGAGCCTGGTCATGTTGGGCGTCGGGATACGGGGAAACGCCCGAAAATTCTACACGCTATCCATTTTTCACGCATTTTTGACACCCGGATCCCCGCAGTTGACGCGCCGGTCACGCGGCATGTGGATACTGCTTTCCCACGCCGCAGCCGAATTTGCGGCAACCGAACCACCATCAGAGGCAGACACAACTAGGAGAACAGTTATGAGCACCGAACGCGCAAAGTCGAGCAAACGTCAATCAAATCATCCGCGACAGACCACCGGCCGCACCGATAACTGGCACTGGAGCATCGGCGGACAGCGACTCCGGACGCGCTCCGAGCCGACTCTCAGAGAACGAGTCGGCGAGGGGTTTCGAAACGCAGGGAAGGGCGTCGATGCCCGGGCCGCCTACGAGCAAACTAAACAGTGGTTTCGCTCCGGTGGCACCGAATGGGCGCGCCGGCTCTTTTGAGCACCGGCTCCCCACACCGCGAAAACCCCGCTTCGACGGGGTTTTTCGTTGTCCAATGCGACCCGCTGGCTTCGAACCAGGTGGTCGGGGGTTCGAGTCCCTCCGGGCGCGCCATCGTTT
>CBDTYP010000269.1:0-4637 GCA_965364645.1 uncultured Gammaproteobacteria bacterium
CCGTCCGGCACGCTGCACCACAGGAACGTCGACAGGCGGGTCGCGAGCTCGTGCACCGCATAGGCGTTGTCCCAGAATACGTAGAAATCCCCGCCCGCCCTGGCCGGTAACGCCGCCACGCGCCGGACCACGGCATCGGAGTAGACGGCGCCGGTGGGATTCGAGAATTTGGGCACGCACCAGATGCCCTTTATGGACGGATCGGCGTCGATCAGAGACTCGACGGCGTCCATGTCCGGCCCGTCGTCGCCCATGGGCACCGGCAGCATCTCGATGCCGAGCTCCTCGCAGATGGCGAAGTGCCGGTCGTATCCCGGCACCGGGCACAGGAAGCGCACCGGGCCCGGCCGCTCGCGCCAGGCATTGGCGGCGCCGCGAAGCCCGAGCACGTGGGCCGACAGCATGAAGAGATACATGAGGGTGAGGCTGCTGTTGCCCCCCACCAGGGTCTCGGCCTCGGCGACCCCCAGCCACTCCGCCGCCAGGGTCCGGGCCTCGGGGATCCCGTCCAGGCCCCCATAGCCGCGGGTGTCGGTGCCGTCCGCGGCGCAGTAGTCCCCGCCCAGGATCCCGTCCAACCCGGCCGAGAGCTCGAGCTGCGCGACGCTCGGCTTGCCGCGGGTGAGGTCCAGGTTGAGCCCATTGCCCGCCAGATGGCGGAACTGCTCCTCGAGCTCCAGCGACCACGCCAGTAGCTCGTCCCTGCCGTACGCCTCCAGTTGCATCCTCCGCCCCCGCGAATCGCCCCGTGCCTGCCCAGGATGATAAACGATGGCAACCACGATCCCGTAGGTTGGTGCTGAGCGCAGCGAAGCCCAACATCCGGCCTCGGTTGTTGGGCTTCGCTGCGCTCAGCACCAACCTACGGGAGAACCCGAAACGAGAGGAGACGAAACCGGTCCGAGCTTCCCGATCGGAAGGCCATTCCTGAAATTTGCGACCTCCGTGCTTGACTCGGGATTCAATGCGCCTAATCCTAGGTCCCGACAGGCCAGTACGTTGCGGAGCGGCTGATCTGGTGCGACCGCCATCCTGGCGGGGCCATGGGTGCGGGAGCACCTCGGCGCGGGCGCCCGCGCCGCGCGTTTTCGTGCGCCTGGCTGATTTTCGACCTCGAGGGCTCCTATGAACTTCGCCCGCCCCAGATCGGTTCTCGGACTCATCCTCGCCGGTTTCACCCTGGTGGCGCTGCCCCTCATCCTGGCCGTCTACCGGGGCGCGAACCACGTGGAGCAGCTCTCGGTGCAGAGCGAGACGCTCGTGCTCTACGCGGTTCAGGTCACCCGCGAGAGCGAGCAGCTGGTCGAGCTGCTGACGGACATGGAACGCTACGGGCGCCAGTACGAGGTGCTCGCGGAGACGCCCCTGCTCCAGCTCTACGAGGAGAAGCACAACGCATTCCTCGCCGCCCTCGGCACCCTCGAGGTGCTCGACAGCGACGGCATCATGATGGAACGCATCAATGCCATGCGTGACGCGGTGATCGCGCTCCGCGACAGCGTCGACGGCTACGTGCCGGGCTCCGACGACGCACCCATGGACACCGCGGGCTTCGCCCGTGTCGGCGACATGGTGCAATCGCTCGCCACCCAGAACATCCGCTCCATCGACGAGCAGGTGGAGTCGCTGCAGGTGACGGCGGACAGCGCGCGCCGTTCGCTGTTCTGGCAGTCCGCGGCGCTGGTGCCGGTCACGGTGGTCCTCGCGATCCTCTTCACGATTCTCATCGCGCGTCCGATCCGGCAGATGGGCCAGGCGATCCACCGCCTCGGCGACGGATCGTTCACGACGCCAGTGTCCGTCAGCGGGCCCGCGGAGCTGAAAGCCCTCGGCGAAGAGCTCGACTGGCTGCGCCGCCGCCTGATGGAGCTCGAGCAGGAGAAGAATGTCTTCCTGCGCCAGATGTCCCACGAGCTGAAGACGCCGCTCGCCAGCATCCGCGAAGGCACGGAGCTGCTCTGCGACGGCACCGTCGGCGACTTGAGCGACATGCAGACCGAGGTCGTGGAGATCCTCCGGGAGAGCGGCATGGAGCTCGAGCAGCGTATCGAGAACCTGCTCAACTTCAGCACGTGGCAACAGAGCAAGGCGCAGCTGACGGTGGGCCAGTTCGAGCTCGGCAACGTCATCGACAACGTCGTCGACAACCATCGCATGGAAGCGGTAACGAAGAAGCTCGAGATAAGCACGAGCCTGAAGGAGGTGACGCTGCTCGCGGATCGGGAGAAGGTACGGATGGCGCTCGACAATCTCGTCTCGAACGCCGTCAAGTACTCCCCCGTCGGCGGCAGGATCGGCATACGCATGGCCCGCAAGGCCGAGAAGGTCGTGGTGGACGTCATGGATGAGGGGCCCGGCATCCCCAGCGACGAGCGCGAGCGCATTTTCGAACCGTTCTTTCAAGGCAAGATGCCGTCGGGCCGGCACGTGCGCGGCACGGGCATCGGTCTCTCGGTGGTGCACGAGTGTGTCGAGGCCCACGGCGGAAACGTCGGCGTAAGGGTCCGGCCGACCGGCGGATCACACTTTCGCATCACGTTACCGGTGAACTATGAACCACAGGCGGCGTGACGTTCTTCGGCCGGTGATGCGGGGCGCGCTGGTGTCCGCGGGGCTGCTGCTGTCGCTCGCCATGAGTGGCTGCGGCACGCTGTTCGAGGATTCGGACGGCGCGAACCTGTCGCCCGATGATTCCGGGTCCGGCTGGGAGGTCGCTACGGGAACCGAGGAGGGACGGCGGGAGGTCGCCGGATACTTGAGTTTCACCGACGTGCTCGACGGCACCGATGAGCAGGGTTGGCACACCATCTACGAGCACACGCTGGACGGGTTCGAGCAGGACCCGACACGGGGAAGGGGCCTGCGGCTCGCGCTTGTCATGAGCCGGGCAGACCGGAAGTCCGCGGAGTCGCCGGTAGTCCTGACCATGCTCACTGATGCACGCGACCTTTTCGAGGATACCGTCAACGACACGCAGCAGACGCCGGCGCTCGTTCGCAAGTTCGCTCAGCTGCAGATAAACGACATCGATCGCCGCCTCGCCCTGTACGAGGAGCTGCGTTCTCTCAGATCGCAGCTCGCCAAAGCGTATCAGGCGAGCCAGACGGCACAACGGGATCGCACGGAGGCCGAGGCACGCGTGCGGCGCATCGACGCGGCGCTCGAAGAGGCCAACGCGAAACTCGAAGCCGTTCTGAATATCGAACGCAACATCGGCCCGACAGGCAAGGAGACCTTTCCATAATGGCGGCTACTAGCGGAGACATACTTCTGGTCGACGACGATCCCGCGCTGCTGCGCTTGTTGAGCATCCGTCTCAACGCGGCGGGATACGACGTGCGGGCGGTGCAGAGCGGCGAGGTCGCCCTGGAGGCGGTGGAGACGCAACGTCCCGATCTGGTGATAACGGATCTGCGCATGGATCGCATGGACGGCATGCAGCTCCTCGACGAGCTGAACCGCCGCTGCACGGGGCTGCCGGTTCTGATTCTCACCGCCCACGGCACGATTCCCGACGCGGTCAGCGCAACCCAGGAAGGCGCGATCGCGTTTCTTACCAAGCCCGTGGACAAGACGAGCCTGCTGGATCACGTGGAACGCGCGCTGCAGCTGAACGGCGGGCGCAAGACGGATCGCAGCTGGCGTGCAGACATCGTCAGCCGCAGCACCCGCATGGAAGAGCTCCTCAATCAGGCTCGGCGGCTCGCCAAGACCGACTCCAGCGTTCTCATCTCGGGCGCCAGCGGCACGGGCAAGGAGCTCCTCGCCCGGGCGATCCACAACGCGAGCGAGCGCTCGGGTGAGTTCGTCGCGGTCAATTGCGCGGCGATCCCGGAAGCGCTCCTCGAGTCGGAGCTCTTCGGCCACGCCAAGGGCGCATTCACCGGCGCAGTTAACGAGCGTACGGGGCTCTTCGAGCACGCCCACGGCGGCACGCTCTTCCTCGACGAGATCGGCGACATGCCCCTGAGTCTGCAGGCGAAGCTGCTGCGGGTGCTGCAGGAGCGGCGGGTGCGTCCCGTGGGCAGCAACAGCGCGATGCCCATCGATACGAGGGTCATCTCGGCAACCAATCACGATCTGGATTCGGCCATGAGCGAGGGGCGATTCCGGGAGGATCTCTACTACCGGCTGAACGTCCTCGAGCTGCAGATGCCGACCCTCGGCGAGCGCCGGGAGGACATCCCGGTGCTGGTCGCCCACAAGCTGGAGGAGCTCACGAGCGAGGGCGGCACCGCGAAGCGCTTCTCGCCCGGGGCCATGGAGCTGCTGATGGCGGCGGACTGGCCGGGCAACGTCCGCCAGCTGTTCAACCTCGTGGAGAAGACCGCGGCCCTGTCGGCGTCGCCGGTCATCAGCGTGCGTCAGGTCAAGCGCGCCCTGGGGGACCAGTCGACGGCCATGCGCCCCTTCGCAGAGGCTCGGGAGGAGTTCACCCGCAGCTACCTCATCGAGCTCATGCGCCTGAGCCAGGGCAACGTCAGCAAGGCGGCGCGCATGGCCAAGCGCAACCGCACCGACTTCTACCGATTGCTGTCGAAGCACCGTCTCGACGCCGCCGACTTCAAGGCCTGATCCCGCCAGAAAATCGTCGCCCGGGCGGATTCTGTCGCACTTCGGCGACAATGGATCAGTCC
>CBDTYP010000270.1:0-4624 GCA_965364645.1 uncultured Gammaproteobacteria bacterium
GGCGACATCTCGGCGGCCCTGTCGAAGAGCTTCTCCCGCTCGTAGATCTCCATGGTGGCGATGCCCGCCGCACAGGCCGCCGGATGGCCGGAGTAGGTGTAGCCGTGGAAGAACTCGATGGCGCCTTCGGGGCTCGCATCGCAGATCGTGTCGTAGACGCTATCGTCGACGGCGACGCAGCCCATGGGCTGATTGCCGTTGGTCAGCGCCTTCGCCATGGTCATTATGTCGGGCTTCACGTTGAAGCTCTGGGCCGCGAAGGCGTTGCCGGTGCGCCCGAAGCCGGTGATGACCTCGTCGAACACGAGCAGGATGCCGTGCTTGTCGCAGATCTCCCGCACCCGCTCGAGATAGCCCACCGGTGGCACAAGGGTGCCGGTGGAGCCCGCGATGGGCTCGATGAAGACGGCGGCGACCGTGTCCGGGCCGTACATGCTGGCGATGCGATCCAGATCGTCGGCAAGCTCCGCGCCGTGCTCCGGCTGCCCCTTGGTGAAGCGGTTCTCCGGTAGCCAGGTGTGGCGCATGTGCGCGACGCCGGCCATGCCGACTCCGAAGGCATCACGATTCTTCACGAGGCCCGAGAGGCTGGTGCCGCCGATGTTGACGCCGTGATAGGCACGCTCCCTGGACACCATGCGCATGCGCTGGCCTTCGCCCCGGGCGCGATGATAGGCGAGGGCGATCTTGATGGCGGTGTCCACGGACTCCGAGCCGGAGTTGGTGAAGAACACCTTGTCGATGCCCTCGGGCGTGAGGGCCGCCACCCGCCGCGCCAGCTCGAACTGGGCCGGGTGGCCGCTCTGGAATGGAGGACCGTAGTCGAGCTCCATGATCTGGTTGGCGACAGCGTCGGCGATCTCGCGCCGGCCGTGACCGGCGGCGCAGCAGAAGAGCCCGGAGGAGCCGTCGAGGACCTGCTCGCCCTGGTGATTCCAGTAGTGCACCCCCTCGCCGCGCACGAAGATCCTCGGCTTCTCCTTGAAGTCGCGATTGGAGGTGAATGGCATCCAGTAGTAATCGAGTGTGTTGGTCGCGTATTTCATGGCTCGTGTCACCGTAGATTGATCACCCGCGGGGTGGCCCACCCCGGGAGGAGTCTGCTTGTGCAGGTAAGTGGCAGACAATAGACTGCCGTTGCCACCGTCTGATAGTGCCAGATGGGCCGATCGGATGAGACCAGCCCGTGCGCGAACAACTTTTCCACCTGTCTTCGAAGAGCGGCGCGAGCCTCCAGGGCCAGCTCCGGGAGATGATGGTGCGCGCCATATTGGGCGGCCACATCCCCCCCGGGAGCGCGGTGCCCTCCTGCCGGCAGCTCGCGAAACAGCTGGGCGTCGCCCGCAATACCGTGGTTCTGGCCTATCAGCACCTGGTGGACGAGGGCTATCTCGTGTCCCGGGAGCGCAGCGGCTACTACGTCAACCAGGATATCCTGGCGGGCCGGGTCGACGCCGAGCCCGAGGAGCCCCACAGCGGCGACATGTTCGGCCCGGACTGGGGCGAACGGCTGCGCACGAAGCCGAGCCGATGGCGCCAGATCGTCAAGCCGAAGGACTGGCTCAACTACCCCTACCCGTTCATATACGGCCAGTGTGATCTCGCGCTGTTCCCCGTGGCGGACTGGCGCGAATGCGCGCGCCGGGCGCTCTCCGTCGGCGCCATCCGCGGCTGGGCCAGGGACAGCGTCGACAGCGACGACCCCCAGCTCCTCGAGCAGATCCATACCCGGCTGCTGCCGCGGCGCGGGGTCTGGGCGACATCGGACGAGATCCTGATCACCGTCGGGGCTCAGCACGCGCTCTATCTGCTGGCGAATCTGTTCTTCGGCGAAGAAAGCGTCGTCGGCATCGAGGATCCGGGCTACGTGGATGCCCGCAGCATATTCGGCATGACGTCGGCCCGGCTCATGGGGCTGCCGGTCGACGCCTCCGGGCTCATTCCCGATGGCGGGCTCGACGACTGCGACTACGTCTACGTGACGCCGAGCCACCAGTCGCCCACGACGGTGACCATGCCGCTCGAACGCCGCCACGAGCTGCTGGCCCGATCCGTCGACTCGGACTTCGTGATCATCGAGGACGACTACGAGAGCGAATTCAACTACGTGGGCCAGCCCACGCCTGCGCTGAAGAGCCTCGATCACAGCGACCGCGTGGTCTACGTGGGCAGCCTGTCGAAGACCCTGGCTCCGGGGCTGCGCCTCGGCTACATGGTGGGGCCGAAGGAGCTCATCAAGGAAGCCCGGGCGCTGCGCCGGCTGATGCTGCGCCACCCACCGGCGAACAACGAACGCGCCGTGGCGCTGTTCCTGTCGCTGGGCCACCACGACTCTCTGGTGCGCCGCCTCAGCCATGCCTACAAGGAGCGCTGGCAGGTCCTCGGCCAGGCGCTGGCCCGGCATCTCCCGGAGTCCGCGCGCATGCCGGCCTTCGGGGGCACCTCCTACTGGGTCGAAGGGCCCGCCGGGCTCGACGCGCGGGTGCTGGTGGAACGGGCGGCGCAGCAGGGGATCCTCATCGAGCCCGGGGACGTCTTCTTCCTCTCGGACACGCCGCCGCGAAACTACTTCCGGCTCGGCTTTTCGTCGATTCCCGTCGATCGCATCGAGCCGGGCATAGAGACACTCGCCGCCATCGTCCACGACCTGGTCTGACCCGCATCCAATCCTGGACTAGACCAGGGTTCTCGTCTGGCTCTATGCCGAACCCGCGCTTGGCACTAAGTTAAGGTGTTTGCACCGGGGCGCGCCCGTCGCGCGCTTCGTCGATGAACTTCCAGGAGCTGTCGTCATGTTGATTGGTGTACCCGCAGAGATCAAAAACCACGAATACCGCGTCGGCATGACGCCGCAGAGCATTCGTGAAGTGACCCACCACGGTCACGAGGCCCTGGTGGAGTCCAATGCCGGCGCCGGCATCGGCGCCAGCGACGCCGACTACGAGCGTGCCGGCGCGACCATCGCGGCCACAGCCGCGGAGGTCTTCGAGAAGGCGGATATGATCGTCAAGGTGAAGGAGCCCCAGGCGAACGAGCGCGCCATGCTGAGACCCGGCCAGGTGCTCTTCACCTATCTGCACCTGGCGCCGGATCCCGATCAGACGAAGGATCTCGTGGAGAGCGGCGCCGTCTGCATCGCCTACGAGACCGTCACCTCACCACTTGGCGGCCTGCCCCTGCTCGCACCCATGTCCGAGGTGGCCGGACGCCTGGCCGTTCAGGCCGGCGCCCACTGCCTGGAGAAGGTGCAGGGCGGCAAGGGTGTGCTGCTCGGCGGCGTGCCCGGCGTGGATCCGGCCAAGGTCGTGATCATCGGCGGTGGCGTCGTCGGCACCCATTCGGCCCACATCGCCATGGGCATGGGCGCCAACACCTGGATCATCGATCGTTCCACGGACGTGTTGAAGGCGCTGTGGCGCCAGTTCGGCCGGCCCCTGGACACCGTCTACTCCACCCGCACCGCCATCGAGGAGCACGTCGTCGGCGCCGACCTGGTCATCGGCGGGGTGCTCATTCCCGGAGCCGCCGCGCCGAAGCTCGTCACGGCGGAGATGATCAAGGCCATGAAGCCCGGCTCAGTGGTGGTGGACGTCGCCATCGATCAGGGCGGCTGCTTCGAGACCTCACATGCCACCACCCACGACGATCCCACCTATGTCGTCGACGACGTGGTGCACTATTGCGTGGCCAACATGCCGGGTGCGGTGCCGCGCACGTCGACGTATGCCTTGAACAACGTGACCTTGCCCTTCGTGCTGACGCTGGCGGACAAGGGTTATAAGAAAGCGTTGGAAGATGACGCACACCTGCGTAACGGCTTGAACGTGCACAAGGGCGTCGTGACGCAGAAGGAAGTCGCGCACGATCTAGGGTACGACTTCCGGGATCCGTTGGAAGCGATCTACGACTGAGGTCGCTTCAATTGTAGGTTGGTGCTGAGCGAAGCGAAGCCCAACATCCGGGCATCAAACTACCTTCCCTGGATTCATGATGTTGTTGGGGTCCAGGGATCTCTTCAGCGTGCGCATGAGTTCCAGCGCGACGGTGGACTTGTAGCGTTCCATGTCCGGCTTCTTCAGCACGCCGATGCCGTGCTCCGCGCTGAAGCTGCCGTCCAACTCCGCGGCGATGTCGTGGACACGGGTGGTGACTTCGAGCGTCCGCGCGAGGAATGCCGGCACGTCGGCGCCCTCCGGCTGCATCACGTTGAAGTGGACGTTGCCGTCGCCGATGTGTCCGAAGGAGACCACCCGCACCCCTTCGATGGTCTCCTCGCAGTAGCGGGTCGCCCGATCGATGAACTCGGGCACGAGGGAAACCGGCACCGAGACGTCGTGCTTGATGCCCGCGCCGAGATTCTTCTGGGCCTCGGGCAGAGTCTCGCGCATGCGCCATAGCCGCTCGGCTTGCGCGCCGCTCGACGCGATGACCGCGTTGACGGCGATACCCTCCTCGAAGGCCGCTTCCAGCGCGCGCTCCAGCAGCGGCCCCAGGGCCGCGTCGCGGTAGCTGGAAGACAGCTCCACCAGGGCGTAGTGCTCGTAGGCCTCGTCCAGCGGATCCCCGAGGTCCGTGTGCGCGGCGAGGATATCGAGGCAGGCCCGGTGCATGTACTCGAACGTGG
>CBDTYP010000271.1:0-4622 GCA_965364645.1 uncultured Gammaproteobacteria bacterium
CAGCATGCGGCGAAATTCCATGCAGTTCATAGTCGTCGTTCCTCTCGGGCGGCGGACATGCCGCCCCCGCTCTCCAATATGTCCCGCAGCTGCTGGCGGGCGCGAAACAGGCGCGTGTTCACCGTCGCCCGGGGCAGTTCCAGCATCTCGGCCATCTCCGTGCCGGTATAGCCCCCGATGACCTGGAGCACCAGCACCTCGCGGTACTTGTCCGGCAGCTTGGCGAGGCCCCGGCGCACCGCCCAGACCTCGGGGTTTATCGCATCACCCCCGGCGATCTGCTCCAGCTCCACGTCGTCGAAGGGAGGCTGGTAGCGCTCGAACTGGCGCGCGAATTCCCGCCTCAACGTCGTCATCAGCCAGCTCTTGGCCTTGCTCTCTTCCCGCAGGCGGTCCAGGAATCGCCAGGCCCGCATGAAGGTCTCCTGCACCAGATCTTCCGCCATCGCCCGATTCCGGCACAGCATGAACGCGTACCTGTACAGGTCAGACGACACGGCGTTGACCAGCCTCTCGAATCGGGCCTGTGAGTCTTGCATCCGGTTGCGGTATTCGTGCGCTTCTACAGCCAATAGACCGTTGAACCTACGGCTTTATTTCGTCCCCGGCAACGCGGAATCGAAAACTGTGAACTGCGACCGGCCGGGCCCGGCAGGAGGGGAATATCCGGTGAGTGGTCCCGGTCTAGAAACATAGGCCGGCCAGTCCTGGAATCCCCCCGGCGGGCCTGTCCACCCCGGCGCCGAAGGCGCCACGGTGGGAGGAACGAGGTTCGATAAGAAGAATGGACGGCGGCCGCGGCCTCAACCGGCCCCAAGCGTCCTCCGGGCGCTCCGGCGGTGCGCGCTTCGCCGCCGGAACGCGGACGCGCTCCAGCCGTCCTCTCAGTTCGGCCTGTGGGAGTTGGTTCGGCACCCGTCGGGGTTACTACCCGACCCGGCGGCTGCCGAACCATTTTTTTGCCCGGGGTAGCGGCTAGTCAGAGTACTCGACGGTATAGAGACCGCTCTTCTGACTGGCGAAGTAAGCCGCCAGGTCCTGGCGATCCTGCTCGGTCAGGTTGGCCACCAGGCCAGCCATGATGGGATTCTTGCGCTTGCCCGTCTGGTAGTCCTTCAGGGCCTGGGCCATGTAGTCCGCGTACTGACCGGCGATGATGGGAAACGCGCCCGTGGGGCTGTTGCCGTCGGCGCCGTGGCAGGCGGCACAGGGGGCGGATTTTGTCTTCCCGGCGTCGATGTCGCCGGCTGCCTGGACGCCCGTATGCGCGAGGGTCAGCGCGGCGGCGAAGGCAATGATGTTGAGAATGCGCATCGTGTTCTCCATCTACTGGGCCGCGGTCGCGAAGAAGGCGGCGATGTCTGCCATGTCCTCGTCGCTCAGGGTGGCCGCCTGTGCCTGCATGGTGGGGTGGCTGCGCTCTTTGGACTTATACGCCTTCAGCGCCGCGACGATGTACTCGGGATGCTGGCCGCCGACCCGGGGCACGTGATAGGTGGGGTACACGTTACTGTAGCCGGGAATGGCGTGGCAGCCCATGCAACCTATGGACTTCACCTGACCGGCCTCGGCGTCGCCCTCGGCGCGGGTGCCGGCACTGAAGGCCATGCTCGCCGCCAAGGCGACCACTGCAGCGTATGACAGCAGTCTATTCTTCATGATGTTCGTCGTTCCTCCGGCATCGGATGCCCGTTCGGATGCAGCGTCTGGTCACGGCGGGGCTGCGGCGGGGACGACGTCGACGTCATCGATACGCCGCGATCGGCGCGTATTGAAGATGGATGCCCCCGCCCCGCGGGCCCACCGTGCCCACGAGTGCGGCGAAGTATACCCGCTCGGGGCGGTATGACCAATATTCCGCGGCTGTTCCGGCGACCCCGGGCGGCGGCATCGGCGGTTCAGTTCTCGGCCACCAGCCAGTAGGCTAGCGGTCTTTCAACGTGGAGTTCGGCAGCAGCATCGTGAGCGCATCGGGACCCCGGCATCCCAACGACCTGCCTGCGTGGCAGGCCCTCGCGCGGCACCAGGAGGGCCTCGCATCGGTGCGCTTGCGCGCGCTCTTCGCGGACGATCCGGACCGCTTCGGGCGCCTCTCCCTCGAGGCCTGCGATCTCTTCCTCGACTACTCGAAGAATCACGTCACACCGGACACCATGGCGCTGCTGGTGGCGCTCGCCCGGGAGGTCCGGATCGAGGACTGGCGCGAGCGCATGTTCGCGGGTGACGTCGTCAACACCACCGAGCACCGCGCCGCGCTGCACGCTGCGCTGCGCAGCCCCGATGGCGCGGCGTTCCCCGACGGGCGGCGCGACGTCATGCCGGAGGTGGAGGGCGCGCGCCGGCGCATGGGGGAGATGAGCGCGGCGCTCCGCGCCGGGACCCGCCTCGGCTATACCGGCAAGCCCATCGAGAGCGTCGTGCACATCGGCATCGGCGGCTCCCACCTCGGACCGCGGATGGTCGTCGAGGCCATGGCGCCGCCGCGCGCCGCATCCGACCTTCCCACATTGCACTTCGTCTCCAGCATCGATGCATCGGGCCTGCGCTTCGCGCTCGCGGGACTCGACCCGGAGACGACGCTCTTCATCGTCGCCTCGAAGACCTTCTCCACCACGGAGACCATGGTCAACGCGGCGAGCGCGCGGGACTGGCTGCTGGCGGCTGGGTTGCCGTCGGAAGCCGTCGCCGATCACTTCGTCGCCATCACCGCCGCTACCGAGAGGGCTCGCGCCTTCGGCATCGCCGAGGAGGCCATGCTGCCGATCTGGGACTGGGTGGGCGGGCGCTTCTCCATCTGCTCGGCGGTGGGTCTGCCCGGGGCCATAGCGGCGGGCATGGACGCCTTCGACGAGTTCCTGGCCGGCGCCCACGCCATGGACCGGCACTTTCGCGAGGCGCCGCTCGACGCGAACATGCCCGTTATCCTCGCGCTGCTCGGCGTCTGGTACCGGAATTTCTTCGGCGCTCCGACCCGCGCGGTGCTGCCCTACGACTATCGTCTGCGCACGCTCCCCGCGTACCTTCAGCAGCTGGAGATGGAGAGCACCGGCAAGAGCGTCGGGAGGGGCGGCGAGCGTCTCGCCATCGATACCTGTCCGGTGGTGTGGGGCGATTCCGGGAACGATGCCCAGCACAGCTTCTTCCAGATGCTCCACCAGGGCGGGGCGCTGGTGCCCTGTGACTTTCTCGTGCCTGCCGCCGGGGTGCCCGCCGAGCCCGCCCACGACGACGGGCTCCTGGCCAACGCGCTCGCCCAGGCCGAGGCGCTGATGCGGGGGCGCGACGCCGAAGAGACACGCGCCCACCTGCGGGCTGCAGGTCTCGAGGGCGCGGATCTCGAGGCGCGCCTGCCCCACTGCGTCTTCCCCGGCAACCAGCCGAGCAACACATTGATATATCCGCACCTCACGCCCCGGCGTCTCGGCGTGCTGGTGGCGCTCTACGAGCATCGTCTATTCGTCGAGAGCGTGTGCTGGGGCGTGAACGCCTTCGATCAGTGGGGCGTGGAGCTCGGCAAGGAGCTCGCCCGAGTCATTGGCGCCGAGCTGGGCGGCGCCGCCGCGGCGCCCCACGACCCGTCCACGGCCGGACTCCTCGAGATCGCCCGGCGCATGCGCGCGAAACCCTGAGCAGACGCGCTATCATCGCGGGTCCACCGATTTCGACCTGCGAGCCGACATGACCGACACCGCCACGCCGACCAACTTCATCCGCCAGGCCATCGACGAGGATCTCCGGCAGGGACGGAACGACGGTCGCGTGGTGACGCGGTTCCCGCCGGAGCCCAACGGCTACCTGCACATCGGCCACGCGAAGGCCATCTGTCTCAACTTCGGCGTGGCCGAGGACTACGACGGGCACTGCACCCTGCGCTTCGACGATACCAACCCCATCAAGGAGAGCATGGAGTACGTGGAGTCCATCAAGGAGGACATCCGCTGGCTGGGCTACGACTGGGGCGAGAACCTGCGCCACGCTTCGGACTACTTCGAGCAGCTCTACACATGGGCCGTCGAGCTCATGGGCGAAGGCAAGGCCTATGTGGACAGCCTGGACGCGGAGGCCATCCGTGAGCACCGCGGCACGCTCACCGAGCCCGGGCGCGAGAGTCCCTACCGCGGGCGCAGCGTCGAGGAGAACCTGGATCTCTTCGCCCGCATGCGCGCGGGCGAGTTTCCCGATGGCGCCCACGTGGTGCGGGCGAAGATCGACATGGCCTCACCCAACATGAACATGCGCGACCCGGTCATGTATCGCATCCTGCACGCGAGCCACCAGATGACCGGCGACACCTGGTGCATCTACCCCATGTACGATTTCACCCAGGGCCAGTCCGACGCCATCGAGCACGTCACCCACTCGCTGTGTTCCCTCGAGTTCGAGGATCACCGCCCGCTCTACGACTGGTTCATCGACAATCTCGACGTGCCGAGCCGCCCGCGGCAGATCGAATTCTCGCGACTCAATCTCAACTACACGGTGATGAGCAAGCGGCGGCTCAAGCTGCTGGTGGACGATGGCCACGTGAGCGGCTGGGACGATCCGCGCATGCCGACGATCTCGGGGATGCGCCGCAGGGGATTTACGGCGGCCGCCATCCGCGATCTCTGCGATCGCGTCGG
>CBDTYP010000272.1:0-4600 GCA_965364645.1 uncultured Gammaproteobacteria bacterium
ACATGAGCGCCACCTTGGCCGCCACCAGGGAAGCCATGGCGAGGACCACGCGCACACGCAAGCCCCATTCGCCCGCGGGCCACAGATAGGGGAGGAAGCGGCGCAACGTGCCCATGCTGCCCAGTGCGGGCTGTGGTCCGTCGCGCTGTTGGGGTATGGATGCCCTGGCAGACTGCGGACTGTATCATCTCCCGATGCGAGGGCGCAGGCGGAGACCGGATTATGAATGAGGAAGTCTCACTCGAGGGCGGCTGCGCCTGCGGGCAGGTGCGGTACCGCATGACGAGCCTGCCGATTTACGTCCACTGTTGCCACTGCAGGTGGTGTCAGCGGGAGAGCGGCGCCTCGTTCGCGTTGAACGCGATGATTGAGGCCGACCGTATCGACGTGCTGAGGGGGGAGCCGGAGATCGTCGACACCCCGTCCGAGAGCGGAGCGGGCCAGAAGTTCAGCCGATGCCCGGCCTGTCGGGTCACGCTCTGGAGCAACTACGCGGGTTCCGGCGACGCGCTGCGTTTCGTGCGCGTCGGCAGCCTGGACGATCCCGATCGCCATCCCCCGGACGTACACATATTCACGGCATCCAAGCAACCATGGGTCGTGCTTTCCCCGGACGTTCCCGCCTTCGAGGAGTTCTACGATCGCGAGAAGGTGTGGCCGAAGGAATGCCTCGCGCGCCGACGCGCGGCCATCGGTTGAGCCTGGGGGTCGATTTTCAGTACGGCCCCGGAACGATCGGGCTGCCGTCGCTGAATCGCTCGAAGCGAAATCGGGACAGGTCGTGTCCCGGCGCTTTCCCTCGAATCAAATCCGCCAGCACTCGTCCCACTCCCGGCCCGATGCCGAAGCCGTGGCCGCTCATCCCGGTGCCGATGAACAATCCCCGTGGTGACGGAACCTCGCACAGATAAGGTACGGCATCCGGCGTGACATCGATCATGCCCCCCCAGACCTCGGCGATACCGGCGTCTGCGAGCCACGGCGCACGCTCCGGCAGACGACGCTGTAGGCGCGCACGCACTTCTTCCGATGGAGGCGGATCGAGCACACGCATCTTCTCGAAGGGACTCACCTCGTCGCCGGACCACGTCGTTCTGGATGTCCAGGCGCCGGGATAACCGGACGGCGGCCAGGGCCTGAGGCGGACGTCCTTCGCCGAGATCTTCATGAGCTTGAGGAACTTCGTGAAGTACTTGAACGATTTCCTCGACACATAGTGCTCGGCGAGGTCTCCAGTGGCGATGGTATAGCCCCCGTCGTCCCGACTGCGGATGGCGAACCCGGCGATGGACACATTGGGGATCGGTGCGCCCGGCGCCGCCGGCACCGCATTCGTCCTCCCGGCGGTAGAGCGCACCATGAGCTGGGGAAGATCGAGGCCCAGGTTGCCCGCGAAGTGGGTCGACCAGGCACCCCCCGCGAGCAGAACGGTGTCGGTCCTGACGCGGCCCTGCTCGGTGACGACCGCGTCCACTTCTCCGGATCGCGTCTCGACGGTGCGCACGGCGCAGTCCTCCAGGATGCTGGCGCCCTTCTTCGCCGCGGCTCGCGCCAATGCCGGCACGGCGATGAGCGGCTCGGCGCGGCCGTCGCTGGCCGTCTGCATGCCGCCGATCCAGCGCCCGCTCATGGTGGGGGCGAGGGCGGTTGCCTCTTCCGCGGACAGGAGGCGCGTGTCCAGCTGATGTTGTTTCGCCAGATCGTGCCAGGTCTCGTACTTGGCGAGCTGGGACGCGGTCTCCGCGAGATAGACGGAGCCGGACGGCGTAAAGGTCAGATCCCGCTCACCGGTCCTGGCCGGGAGCTCGCGCCAGATCCGGTTGGCCTCCATCATGATGGGAAGCTCCGCCCAGTCCCGGCCCTGCTGCCGGACCCAGCCCCAGTTGCGGCAGGACTGCTCGCCGGCTATTCGGCCCTTCTCGCAGAGCAGGACCTTGACGCCGGCCTCGGCGAGGAACCATGCGGCGGACACGCCGACGATACCGCCGCCGATGACCACCACGTCCACCGCCTCCGGAATCGGGCCTGAGAAGGCGATGGGCGTGGCTTCGGTGATGACGGGCATGCTGCAGATTCCGATTCCCGGCGGAGGCGATTCCGACGGCGCAGCTTGCCGGTTTGCATCCGGCGGATCAACGGCGCGTACTCACGCGGCTTTCGCGATATCGAATGTATCCACCGTCGCGGTCGCTACCGTCCTTGTGGCGATGTTCGTCTCGCCGTCAGCCGTGCCGTAGGCCAGCGCCCGGGCGACGGAGCGGATGTCGCTGCGTTCGATGCCGATATCCTCCAGCCGATGGTCCTGCAGGCTGCGAAGCGCCTTGATCGTCGAGCGGCGGGCCCGCTCTCGGGCGATGGACTCGACTGTGGCCTTCACAGGGTTCCAGAATACGGTCGTCGCCGCCTCCCGCCAGAATCTGCCGTGCAGCCGGCGGCCGAGGGCCACGCCGTCCGAGACCCGGTTCCGGGCGGCGCGAGGGTGGGCCGGCTGCGAGTCATACACCCGCAACTCCGGATACCGCACAACGACGTTGCCTATCAATTCCTCGAATCTCATTGTCTCGTCTCCATGTAAGGTTTAAACAGAACGGGCATTGCCCATGGAGTACGAGTGTGGCGGGTGCAAGTTTCTAATAGATGTCAGATCCGGGAGGTTCCTGTTTCAGTTGTAACAGCGTCCTTTCGGTCTTCAGATCATATCGAGCACGCCATTGAGGTCAGGTCCTTGATGGGCTGGCGGGTACTCGGGTAAGAGCACGGCATCGCCCTGGCGATTGCTCCAGTAGCAGGAGACCCCCGCCGCGCTGGCGCCGATAGCGTCGTTGGGGCTGCCCGCGACATGCAGATATCTCTCGATGCCGAGCTCCCGGGCCGGCAATCCGTAGACCCTCGGATGGGGTTTGTACAATCCGCACTGCTCGCTCGAGAGAATGTGATCGAACGGCGTTTCGAATCCCGCCGCTAGAGCCTCGAGCATGTCCTGGTCGCCGTTGGAGAGGATGGCGAGCCCGTAGCCCTTCGCCGCGAGGGCGGACAGGACTCGATCCGCTTCGGGCCAGGGCGCAAGCGGATACCAGGCCTGGATCAGTTCTTCACGGGCGTGGCCGTCGATCGACAAGCCGTGACGATTCAGCGCGTAGTCGAGCGCGAGCGCTGTGCACTCGCGAAAGGGAATGCGGCCCTTCTCCAGCGCGTTGCTCATAGCCGCCGCGCCGAGCTGGCGGGCGCGCCACAGCTCGAGGAAGTCCTCCGTACGCCCTCTGTCGATGCCGGGAATCGCCTCGACTACCGGCAGCAACGAGGAGCGGTAGTCGACGAGCGCCGCGTAGGCGTCGAAGGTGATCAGCTCGTAGTCCACGAGTTCAGTTTCCCAGGGTGCTCGCGTGCTGGCTGACGACCGGCATCACATCGCGTGCGAGACTGGCCATGGAGTCCTGCCACATACGGGTGTCGTCCCAATCGTGTCCCGCCGCCAGGAGGGTACCGAATGGCCCGATTCGATCGACGAGCGCGATCAGCCGATCGGTTACGGTCTTCTTCGATCCGGCGATGACGCATGTCTCGATACCCTCGTGGACTTCGAGAAGAGCGTTCAGGGCTTCCGGTGACTGGTCGTCCATTTCGCGAATCTCGGGGATGCGGCGCACGCCACGCAGGTAGCGGAAGTAGAACGCTAGAGTCCCGTCCGGGTCGTCCATACGCGCGCGTGCCTCGGCGTCGCTCTCGGTGACGAGAATGCTGCGAGCCACCCGCCAGGTATCCAGATTGGCGGGGCGGCCGAGGCGTTCCCGCGCGTCCAGGTATATACGCTGCTGGCCCTCGATGTTCTCGACCGGCACGAAGTTGGCCGAGATTGGGATGTAGTCCCGCTCCGCGATGAACTCCGAGGTCGGGCCGCCGGGTCCAATCATCGCCATGGCAATGGGCGGGTGAGGCTTCTGAAGAGGCTTCGGGAACTGGCCCACGCCCGCGTGGGGCCAGACGTCCCGCTCCATACGGATGTTCCAGTGCTCGCCGTCGATGCGAATAGGTGCGTCCTCGCCCCAGAGCCGCAGGATCATGTCCAGGGACTCGAATGCGATGGCGTACCGTTTCACCATGTCTTCGTTCCCGAAGAGCTCCCCGTCGCTCGGCAGGCCGCCGGGGCCGATTCCCAGCATCAGGCGCCCGCCGCTCAGCTGATCGAAAAGCGCCGCCTCGGCCGCCACTACGATGGGGTGGTGGTGGGGCAGATTGACGACACTGGTCCCGAGCCGGATGGTGCTGGTCGCATCCAGGAGGCTCGCGAGGAACATCATCGGCGCGGGGATCTGCTCGGCCTTGGTGGAGAAGTGCTCGCCGACCCAGGCCTCGGAGTAGCCGAGCTGCTCCGCCAGAACGATAGCCTCGCGATCTTCCGCCAGCGCCCGGGACCAGGGCTTCTCCGGCCGGTGCAGGGGCATGGTGAAGAATCCGAGTTCCATCGGTGCTCTCTCGATTCGCGAATTCTATAAGGAGTGCGCGGCTTCGCAGAGGCTTCTGAGCTTCTCGAGCGCGCGCTCCCGCCCGAGCAGGCCGAGCCCGCAGTCGGGCGCCGCGATCAGGCGTTCGGCGTCGATGT
>CBDTYP010000273.1:0-4580 GCA_965364645.1 uncultured Gammaproteobacteria bacterium
CAGCTTGCGGATCTCTTCGAGCATCGAGTCCCGCGAGCTCTCGATGACGAAGTCCCCCAGCGCTTGCACGTCGTCCAGGTCGAACTCCGCCATCATCTCGACGAGTCGCTGACACCCGGTCTCGTTGCATGCCGCGAGGGAGTAGAAGTCGCCCTCCACCTGCACCGGCTCGCGCACGTTGGCGCGCACGATCTCCAGCAGTGACTCGTTCATGACGCCGCGCTTGGCGAGCGCCATGAGCGGGACGTAGATCCCCTCCTCGTACACCTGGCGCCCGTCGGGCCCGAAGCCGAGCCCGCCCACGTCCACCACGTGACTGGTGGAGGCGAAGAGCGCCACCATGCGCCCGTCCTTGAACGTGGGCGTGACTACGGTGAAGTCGTGGAGGTGGCCGGTGCCCATCCACGGATCGTTGGTGATGTAAACGTCGCCTTCTTCCATGGTCTCGGCGGGAAACTTCTCCAGGAAGAAGCCCACGGATGCCGCCATGGCGTTCACGTGCCCCGGCGTGCCGGTGATCGCCTGGGCGAGCATGCGGCCTTCGAGATCGAAGACGCCGGCGGAGAGATCGCCAGCTTCGCGCACGGTATTGGAGAAGGCCGTGCGGATGAGGGTCTGCGCCTGCTCCTCGACCACGGCGAGGAGGCGGTTCCACATCAGCTGGTTGTGGATCTGTGCGAGAGGTGAGTTGGCTTTCATGATGCTGCGGCCTGGCGTTCGAGGATGATATACCCCTGTCCGTCGATGCGCGCGTCGAAGCCGCGGGCGACGACCGTGGAGGTCTGGGTCTCGCTGACGACGGCGGGGCCCTGGATGCGCATGCCGGGGGACAGCGACTCCCGAGCGTACACCGGCACCTGCTCGAAGTCCGCGGTATGGGTGTTGAACAGGCGGCGCTTGCCGTTCGCCGGCGGCGAGCCCGCCTCCGCGGGATCCGCCGCGGTCTCCGGCTCCGACACGGGCGCGGTCAGGGTCAGCGCCCAGGTCAGCACCTCCACGTCCATGCCGGGGATGATGCGCCCATAGTGTCGGGTGTAGGTCTCGTCGAAGGCCTGCTGCAGGGTCTCGGCGTCGTCTTCCCGAAGCTTGCGCAGCGGCAGCGACACGCTCACCTCGTGTCCCTGCCCCACGTAGCGCATGTAGGCGATGCGTTGCTCCTCCAGCGCACCGCTCGGCGCGCCGAGCCGCACGATCTCCTCGGCCTCCGTGTACATGGCGTCGAACATCTCGCTGATGGCGGCGCTATCGAGCCCGCTGAGGCGCATGTAGCGGCTGCGTACGACCTCGTAGGACACGGGCGCATTGAGGAACCCCACCGCAGAGCCGACGCCGGCGTCGGTCGGGATGATCACGGTGGCGACCCCCAGCTTTTCCGCGAGGCGCGCCGCGTGCACCGGTGCCGCGCCGCCGAAGGCGATGAGCGCGCGGCCGCCGAGATCCTTGCCCCGTTCGATGGCGTGCACACGCGCGGCGTTGGCCATATTCTCGTCCACCACCTCGCTGATGGCGAAGGCGGCGAGCTGGGTGTCCAGGTTCAGGGCTTCCCCCACGTCGGCGCCAACCGCAGTGCGCGCGCCCTCGTCGTCGAGACGCATACTGCCGCCGGCGAAGCCCTCCGGATCGATGCGCCCGAGCAGAACGTCGGCATCCGTCACGGTGGGATGCGTGCCGCCGCGGCCGTAGCATGCGGGACCGGGCTCGGAGCCGGCGCTCTCGGGACCCACGTTGATGCGCTTCAGCCCGTCCACCTGAGCGATGGATCCGCCGCCCGCCCCGATCTCCACCATCTCGATGACGGGGATGCGCAGTGGCAGCCCGCTGCCCTTGGTGAAGCGGTACATGCGATCCACCTCGAAGGTGCGCGAGGACTGCGGCCTTCGTCGATGAGGCAGATCTTCGCCGTGGTACCGCCCATGTCGAAGGAGAGCACCTCGTCCAGCGCCTGTGCCGTGGCGATACGGCTCGCGAGGATGGCACCGCCCGCGGGTCCGGATTCCACGAGCCGGATGGGATGACGCGCGGCCGTCTCCACGGTGGTGAGTCCGCCGCCGGAGGTCATGAGCAGCAGCGGGCAGGCGAAGCCGGCTTCCTTCAGCCGCGCGTCCAGGTTGCGCACATAGCGGGCCATGATCGGCTGCACGTAGGCATTGGCGCAAGCAGTTGAAAGGCGTTCGTACTCGCGGATCTCGGGGCAGGCCTCGGAGGATAGCGTGATGGCTAGGTCCGGCAGCGCGTTCGCGATGCGCTCGGCGACCTGCTCCTCGTGGCTCGAGTTGGCGTAACAGTGCAGGAGCCCGATAGCCACGCTCTCGACGGCGTTCGCGCTGAGCTTCTCGATGACGGCATCCACCGACGCGGGCTCCAGGGGGAGCAGCACCTCACCCACGGAGTTGACCCGCTCCTTCACCGGCAGGCGCAGGTAGCGCGGTACCAGCGGCGTCGGCTTCTGCACCTCGATGTCGTACTGCTCGAAGCGGTTCTCGTAGGCCATCTCCACGGAGTCGCGGAAGCCTTCGGTCACGACGAGCGCGGTGCGCGCGCCCTTGCGCTCGATGATGGCGTTGGTGGCCAGCGTGGTGCCGTGGATGAGGACGGCCACGTCGCCGGGGCTCACTTCCGCCGACTCGATCACCTGCATGACCCCGGCCATGACGCCCTCTTCCGGCGCCGTCGACGTCGTCAGCACCTTGCTCGTGACGTTCCGCTCGCCCATGGCGAGAGCAACGTCGGTGAACGTGCCGCCGATATCGACGGCGAGCCGTATTCCGTTATCAGTCAAGTTGAGTCCCCGTCAGGCCTTCCGCATCAGCTGCAGAAGGGCCATACCTGATACCAGTGGCGGCACTTGAATCGGTCCTCGCACTGGCGAAGCTGGGCACCGTACTCCCGCGCCTGCCAGTCGACGCGTTCGGCATAACCCACGACTTCCGGTTTGCGCTTGTAGCTGCCGCGAGAGTAACCGCCGCGGCCCTCATGGTATGCCAGATACATGCGCTTGGGATCCCATTTCGAGATGCCGAGGTATCTGGCGCTCTTGTCGTTGTACCAGCCGATGAAGTCCAGCGCATCCTCCATGTCCGAACGGCTCTTGAAGAAGCCGCCGGTCTCGTCCTCGTACTCCTCCCAGGTCTCGTCCTTGGCCTGGGCGTAGCCCTCCGCCGACGACTTCCGCCCCAGGGGGATGAAGAGGAACCAGTCCCGGGGCGGCTTCGCGTCGTGGCGGAAGGAGGATTCCTGCTTCACGAATGCCATCAGGATGTGGGGCGGCGTGCCCCATCTGTCCGCCGACGCCGTCGCGGCGTCGTACCACTCGGGATACTGATCGAATATGGCGCAGAGATTCTCCTGCTTCTTCGGCGGCGCCGCCGCGCAGGCGCCGAGCAGCAGCGTGACCATGGTCACGAGACAAAGCTTCGCCCTGATTGCCGCCATCGCTGCGCTCGCTACTCCTATTGCGCGGGAGCGGCCGTAGTATATGAGTCGTCACGGCAAAATCCAGCGCCAATCCGGCGGAAACGATGGTATAAAATGACTATCGAGGCGCCGCATTCCGAGATAGAGATCCCCATGGCAAGAGCACTGTCCGAGCGCACACCCCTAGCCGCCGAGGCCGCCGAGGCCGCCGACGCCCGTCGCCTGATCCGCGCGGGCGCGCACACGGGCCACACCGCGGCCATGGCGCCGGCCCACGTGCAGGGCAATCTCTGCATCCTGCCCACGGAGTACGCCGCCGACTTCGCGGACTTCTGTCAGCGCAATCCCAAGCCCTGCCCGCTCATCGGCAAGAGCAGCGCCGGCGATCCGCGGATTCCGTCTCTCGGGGAGGATCTGGACATCCGCACGGATGTGCCCCGCTACCGGGTGTTTCGCGACGGCGAGGCAGTGGACGAGCCCACGGACATCATGAGCTACTGGCGGGACGATCTCGTGAGCTTCGTGCTCGGCTGCTCGTTCTCTTTCGAGCTGCCGCTCATCGAGGACGGCATCCGGATCCGCCACGTGGAACGCGACGATACGGTCGCCATGTACAAGACGAACATCGATACGGTTCCGGCGGGGCCCTTCAGCGGCAAGATGGTGGTGTCCATGCGCCAGCTGCACCCCAGGGAGGCGATTCGCGCGGTGCAGGTCACCTCGCGCTTTCCGAGCGTCCACGGCGCGCCGATCCACATCGGGCTCCCGGAGCAGATCGGTATCGCCGATCTCGAAGCGCCCTTCGCCGGCGACCCGCCGCGCATGGCCGAAAACGAGATCCCGGTGTTCTGGGCCTGCGGGGTGACGCCCCAGGTGGCCGTGGAGCAGGCGCGCCCGCCGCTGTGCATCACCCACAAGCCGGGGAGCATGATCATCACGGACCTGAAGAACCGCGACCTCGCGGCGTTTTGAATCTGCGATCGGTTTTTATTCGACTCTCGTAGGTTGGTGCTGAGCGCAGCGAAGCCCAACATTCCAAACGCTGGATGTTGGGCTTCGCTGCGCTCAGCACCAACCTACGGGAGCCAAGAAATCGGGGTCAGAGACGTTTGTTCAGCCGCCGAGGAAGATGCGTTTTACTTCGGGGCTTTCGAGGAGCTCGGCCG
>CBDTYP010000274.1:0-4576 GCA_965364645.1 uncultured Gammaproteobacteria bacterium
CTCGCGAGCGCGCGCCCGCGCGCGGCGTCCTCGTCGTATACCAGGCCGAAGCACGCCGGCGCCGGCAGGCGGGTGAAGCCCGTGCGAAAGCGCTGCACCCGGCCCCCTTCCTGGTCGACCGCCACCAGGAGTCGAGGCTCGCGCAGGGCGTGGATCTCGGCGGTCAGCGCTTCGAGCTGGCGGGGCTCCTCGTAGTTGCGATCGAAGAGTATGACGCCGCCGATGGCGGGATGGACCAGCAGCTCCCGATCCCCGGCGTCCAGGCGCGGACCGGCAACACCGACCATGAGGGGCCCCAGGGCCACCTACCCGCTCTCCCCCCGCCTTTGGACCGGCCCGCACAGCATGTGGCTAATTCTAGCCCGCCTATTGCGCCGCAACGGGGCGTCACGCCGTGGGCTGGGCGTCCCTGCGGGCCTGGTAGGCGAACTCCCGGGCGAATGCGGCCACGAAGCGGCGGCCGGACTCCTCCAGGGACCAGGCAACGCCCAGATCCCGCAGCCGGGTGACCTCGAGGCCCCGGTAGCCGCAGGGATCGATGCCCTGATAGGGGGCGAGATCCACATCCACGTTCAGCGCGATGCCGTGGTAGGAGCAACCGTTGCGGATGCGCAGCCCCAGGGCGCAGACCTTGCGGCCCGCGACATAGACGCCGGGGGCGCGCTCGCGGCGCTCGCCGTCGACGCCCTCCGCCGCCAGCATGTCGATGACGCACTGCTCGAGGCCCGCCACCAGTCGGCGCACCCCGAGCCCCCGCCGGCGCAGGTCCATGAGCACGTAGGCGACCAGCTGCCCGGGGCCGTGATAGGTCACCTGGCCGCCGCGGTCGCTCGCGACGACGGGGATATCGCCCGCGTCGACGAGATGCTCGCGCCGGCCCGCCTGGCCCAGGGTGTATACCGGCGGGTGTTCCACCAGCCAGAGCTCGTCGCGGCTGTCTGCATCCCGCGCGTCGGTGGCGCGGCGCATCCGCTGCCAGGTATCGGCATAGTCGCGGCGTCCCAGGCTGCGGACGGTGAGGTCGCCCCCGGGAGTCAGTCGACCTCTCCGCGAACGAGACGCTGCTTGAAGTCCTGGAAGAGCCCGTTCACCCGTTGCCACAGGGCCCCCGGTTCCCCCGCCCCCACGGCTTCGCCGTCCAGCCGCACCACCGGCGCCACCTCCTTGGTGGAGCTCGTCACCCAGATCTCCTCGGCGGCGCGGAGATCCGCCTCGGGAAAGGCCTCTTCCCGGCACGCGATGTCCGCCGCGCCCATGAGCTCGATGACCAGGTCCCGGGTGATGCCGCCGAGGATGTGGGTGCTCTTCGGCGGCGTGCGTACGGTGCCGCCGGCCACCACGAACACGTTGGTGGCCGAGCCCTCGGTGACCCGGCCGTCCCGCACCATGATGGCTTCCGAGGCCGCGGCGTCTTCGGCCTCCTGACGTACGAGCACGTTGGGCAGGAGCGCCACGGACTTGATGTCGCAGCGGGTCCAGCGGATATCGGGCCGCACCACCGCGTGCAGCGGCGGCGTCCGGGGATCGGCGTTCAGGGTCTTGGACATGGCGAATACCGTGGGCACCGCGTCCGGCGGAAACGCGTGGTCCCGGGGGGCCGCGCCCCGGGTGACCTGCATGTAGACGGCCTGGTACCCGCCGCCGTTGCGCTCGACGATACCGTCCAGCAGCGCCTTCCAGCCCGCGCGATCCAGGGGCTCCGGGATCCGAACCGCCGCGAGGCTGCGCGTGAGCCTGTCGAGATGCTCGTCGGCCCGGAACAACCGCCCACCGTAGACGGGTATCACCTCGTAGACCCCGTCGGCGAACAGGAAGCCGCGATCCAGCGGTGATATGCGCACGTCCGCGAGGGCCTGGAATTCTCCGTTCAGGTACGCGATTGACATGGCGCGTGTCTCCCCTCTACTCGAACCAGAGCTTGACGTAGTCGCTCATGCGCCGCCACAACCCGCCCCGCGGCACCTCGCCCAGCGCCACCAGGGGGCGCTCCGCGATGGCCTCGCCGCCGAGGGAGACCGTGACGGTGCCGAGCCCCTGGCCGTCGACGACCGGCGCGAGAATCTCGGGGCGCGGCGCCGCGCTGGTGGCGAGCTTCTTCAGCTCACCCCGGGGCACGGTGAGGAAGAGATCCTCGGCGACGCCCGCGTCCAGCTGGGGGGACTCGCCCTGCCAGACCCGTACCTGGGTGACGGGGGCGCCGCCCTCGAGCACCCGCCCGGTCTCGAAGAAGCGGAACCCGTAGCCGAGCAGCGCCTGAGTCTCGGTGAGGCGGGACTCCTCGCTCGCAGATCCCAGCAGCGCCGAGACGAGACGCATGCCGTCCGCCTCCTTCGACGCCACCAGGCAGTAGCCGGCCGCCTCGGTGTGTCCGGTCTTCACACCGTCGACGGCGTCGTCGCGGCGCAGCAGCGGATTGCGGTTGTACTGCTTGATGTCGTTCCAGGTGTACTCGCGCACCGCGTGCAGGGGATAGTGGACGGGGAAGTCGCGTATCAGCGCGACCGCCATGATCGCCATGTCCCGGGCCGTCGAGTAGTGATCCTTGTGAGGAAGCCCCGATGCATTGACGAAGTTCGTGTTCGTCATACCGAGCTTGCGGGCGTACTGATTCATCAGATCGGCGAACGTGGACTCGTCTCCCGCGACGAACTCCGCCAGCGCCACGCTGGCGTCGTTCCCCGACTGGATGATGACGCCCTTCAGCAGCTCCTCGACGGGGACCTCCGTATCCACCCGGATGAACATCTTCGAGCCGCCCATCTTCCAGGCCTTCTTGCTGACGAGGACGGGATCCCGCAGTCCGAACTTGCCCTGCTCGAGCTCGGCGAGGACCACGTACACGGTCATCATCTTCGTGAGGCTCGCCGGCTCCACGGGCTCGTCGGCATTGACCTCCACGAGCACCCGGCCGCTGTCGTAGTCCTGGAGGATGTAGGAGCGCGCCTTGATCTTCGGAGGCGTCGGATTCAGCACAGCGGCCTCCGCGAACGGCGGGGCCAGGATGGCAAGAAGGCCCAGGACGAGGGCGCCGAGGGCGACGGTCGAAATTATCCTCACTCGTTGAACTCCCGTTCGATTCTCATTCGATGACGATCCGCGGCTCTTCGTGGCCGAGATCCGTTATCCGCCGGGCCAGGCTGTCCGCCTTCGTAATGTCGGGGATCGGCCCGACCCGCACGCGATAGGTGGTCATGCCCCCGATCTGCACCGGTTGGATGTTGACCGGGCCACCGGAGACGCTCTGCATCTTCCACTTCATCTGCTCCGCGTTGGCGCGCACGCTGAACGACCCGGTCTGCAGGTAGAGCTGCACGGGGCCGTCTCCAGGGGCGGGGGCCGTTGTCTTCGCCATGACCGGCTCCGGGGCCCGGGGGTCGATGGCCGTCACCTCCACGTAGCCGGTGCCCTTGCCCAGTGTGCCGAGCTTCCAGGCGGCGGTGTAGGAAAGATCGATGATGCGATTGCTGTGGAACGGACCCCGGTCGTTGACCCGCACGACGACGCTGCGCCCGTTGTCCAGGTTGGTCACCCGCACGTAGGTCGGCAGGGGCAGCGTCTTGTGCGCCGCCGTCATGGCGTACATGTCGTAGGGCTCGCCGCTCGACGTGCGGCGCCCGTGGAACTTGGTTCCGTACCAGGACGCGACGCCGCGCTCGCTGTATCCATCGCTCCTGTCGAGGGTGTAGTAACGCTTCCCGAGCACCACGTAGGAGGGAGGGTTGCCATAACGACTCTTGGGCTCGACCCGGGGCACGGCGTCGGGAACGGTGGATACGTCGACGCTCTCCGTGGGATAGCCGTCTTCCACGGCGCCGCGGCCGCAGGCGGCGAGGACGAGTGCGAAAGCGACGACGACGGGGAAGCGCGCAACGGGCCGGCGGAGAATCACCCCGGGGCCTGCCTCACCCTTCGACACCGCTGTATCTCTTGCGGATTTCCTGAGCAAGCTGGAACACCGCCATGGCATACAAGCTGCTGTGATTGTAACGGGTTATGGCGTAGAAGTTCTGCAACCCCACCCAGTGCTCCGTATCGTTCTTGTTGGTGAACTCGATGAGCGCCCCGGGAGCCGCGTTATCGCTGGCGTAGAGCACGATGACGCCGAAGCTGTCCATGTCCGAGACCGGCGTGTTCGGCTTCAGGCCCTTCTTCACGAGCGCCTTGTACTCGTCACCGCTGACGCTCGCAGGCAGCGCGACCGCCTCGCCCCGCCGCCAGCCGTGGACCTTGAGATAGTTGGCGACGCTGCCGATGGCATCGCTCTCGTTCGTCAGCAGGTCCCGCACGCCGTCCCCGTCGAAATCCACCGCGTAGGCCCGGTAGCTGCTGGAGATGAACTGTGGGATCCCCATGGCCCCGGCGTAGGAGCCCTTCACCTTCGGCGTATCGAAGCTCTCCTGCCGGGAGAGCACCAGGAATTCCTCGAGCTCGCGTTTGAAGAACTTGCTGCGCTTGGGATACCGAAACGCCAGTGTCGCCAGGGAATCCAGGACGAGATGCCTGCCCTTGCGCGTGCCGTAGAAGGTCTCGACACCGATGATGGCGACGATGATCTCCGGCGAGACGCCGTATTCCC
>CBDTYP010000275.1:0-4554 GCA_965364645.1 uncultured Gammaproteobacteria bacterium
TCCAGATGATCCTGGCCGTAGAACATGTCGCCGTCGACGAAGTAGGTCGGCGAGCCGAAAACCGACCGGGCGATGGCTTCCTCGGTGTTTTCCCCGTAGACGGCCTGGACCTCCGACGAGAGGGCGGCCTCGAGCAGGGGCCCGGGGTCGATGCGGCCGGCCCGTCCGAGCCGCGCCAACGTCTCTTCGTCCGCCAGATCCGCGTCGTCCCGCCAGTGGGCCTCGAGCAGGCAATGGGCGAGACGGTCGATATCGAGTCCCTGCAGGAGACCCGCGATCAGCATGCCGTTCGACAGCGTCATGTCCCTGTCGTGGTAGGTGGGGACGCCCTGCATCACGGGCGCATCGCGGAACTCCGCCCACCGCTCGATCTCGCGGCCCGAGAAGTAGGCACGCCTGCCGGGGGTCAGCCCATTGGTCGCCCCCGGCCCGGTGACCGCGACGACTTTTCGTAAATCCATGGGCCTGTGATCGATGCGCCGCTTCGCCGTCCTCGCGATATCCATGAAGCGCGCCGATCCGAGATACGCATAGGCGGAATGGGCGGAGTAGAAGTATTCGATCTCGGACACGGGATTACGTCATGCCGTAGACGGAGATTGCTGCTGTACGTACTCCCTGGGTTTCGGCAGGCCCAGGACGGCCAGGAATATGAGCAACGCCGCCGACGCGAGCACGCCGAAGAGCACGTTGAATCCCCACGTTCCGTGTATCCACGCGATGAGCGGGACGGCCGATGCCATTACGGAGAACGTCACGATGTATCGCAGCGCGTACGCGCGGCTCCGCCATTCGCTGCGTGCTATACGCCCGACCAGGACATCGTTGATCGGGATCTGGCCGAATACGACCAGCATGAAGGCGATCGCGACGGCGAGAGCCGCGAATCCGGTGAGATCGGCCATGACGGCGAGGAATACCGCCTGGAGGATGGCGACGAAGGCGAAGACGGTCCGAATGGAATGGTTGTCGACCAGGTAGCCGACCACCAGCTGTGCAAAGGCCGCCACCGAGAACACCAGGAATGCATACCATCCGACCATTGTGGCCGTTCCCGCGAAGTCCGTGAGCCTCTCGTCGAACACTTTGGGGAGCGCGAACGTCGTGCTCTGGAATATCAGTCCGCCGAGGGCGGTGGTTATCAGAATGATGGCGAAGATCCTGATCAGTGTGTTCTTCGGAATCGGCGCAGGCTCCGACTTCCCGGCCGGGGCGCTCGCCCGAGGGGCTTCGGCATCAGCCCGCCGTCCGGCGCGTACGAACAGCAGATAGAGCACGCCGAGCAGTATGGATATCGCCCCGGGCACGATGAACGCGCTCCGCCAGCCGGAAGCATCGATGAGGAAGCCCGTGAGAAGCGCGGCGCTCGCTACACCCATGTTTCCGAAGATTCCATTGATCGCCAGCGGCACTCCCGTCTTCTGGCGCCCCTGCACGACCATGGCGAGGCCGACGGGATGGTAAATCGCGGCGAATATCCCGATGAGGGCCAGGGTTACGGCGATCTGCCAGGGATCGTTCGCCATGCTGGCGAGTATCGAGCTCGCACCGATGCCGATGAAGAAGACGACCATCATGCCTTCGCGGCTCCACTTGTCCGCGAGCCATCCGGCGGGAATGGCGCAGATCCCGAATGCGATGAAACCGGGCGTCGCGTAGGGCACCAGCTCCGAGTAGCTCATACCCCACTTGGTGCTGAGCTGCAGCGCCGCCGCGGTGGCAAACACCAGCATGAACAGGTGGTCCAGAAAATGGCCCACGTTGAGGAAGAGAAAATTCACCTGGCTGCGTTGCACGGTGGAAGCCCTCGGGTTGTGTATGGCGCCATTTTCTTGGAAGATGGGATGGCGTACTCGTCACAACGAGCCACGGAATGCCGCGATCACGCCAAAATGTCGTCCCGATCAGCGGAGATCTGAGCCGCCTCGAAGCCCTTCCCCAGGCCGTGGTAGCCCATGGGCGGGAGCTCGCGGCAGGTGAAACCCTCCCTTTTCACCGGCACCGGCGCGCGCAGCTGGTATACGCCAGCAGCGGGGTCATGAGCGTCACCACCCGATCGGCCGCGTACGTAGTCCCCCCGCAGCGGGCCGTCTGGATGCCCGGCGGCGTCGAGCACCGTATCGACGCACGCAGTCCCGTCGCGATGCGCACCCTGTACGTCGAGTCCGAGGCGACCGCGGATCTTCCGGCGAGCGTATGTGTCCTTCAGATCACCCCGCTGTTGCGGGAGTTGATCGTCACGGCGGTGGCCGCGGGGCCAGCCTACGAGCCCGACAGCGCGTCGTCGCGAATCATGTCAGTCATTCTCGATCAAATCGGGAGCCAGCCCGTCGCTTCCCTCGCCTTACCCATGCCGACGGATCCACGCTTGCTCCGCGTCGCGCAGTCGTTGATTGAAAATCCCGCCGACTCCCGCGACCTGGAAAAATGGGCTCGGAGCGTGGGCGCGAGCAAGCGGACGCTGGGACGGTTGTTCACTGCGCAGACCGGAATGTCGTTTCAGGCATGGCGCCAGCAGCGACGGCTGCTGCGCGCGTTGGAGCTGTTGGCGACAGGCGACAGCGTGACGACTATCGCCCTGGAGCTCGGATACGACAATACGAGTGCGTTCATCGCGATGTTTCGGCGATGTCTCGGGACGACGCCCACGCGCTACCTGAACACGACAAGCCATTAGAAGTCGATTGCCGGTGCGGATTGCCATCTCGGAAGCGCTTTCAGCAGAATCTGCTATCTTTAGGGGTGAACTTGTAGTTGGGGTTCTGCAACACACACGGAGACCGATATGGCTGCAAAAAAGAAGGCAAAGCGAAAGGCAACGAAGAAGAAGGCGACGACCGTCGCGAAGGTCAGAAAGGAAGCCAGGAAAGCGCACGCCGCGTTGAGGAAGAAGATGGCGTCGGCAAAGAAGAAGGCCGCGACCGAACTTCGAAAGGTGAAGAAACAGCTTGCGACCCATAAGAAAAGGCTAGCGGCGGAAAAGAAGAAGTTGGTTGCTCACAAGAAGAAGGCCGCCGCCAGCAGGAAGAAGGCTGCATCAAAGAAAAAGGCGACGTCGAAGCGGAAGACGGCCAAGCGGAAGACGGCCAAGCGGAAGACGGCCAAGCGGAAGACGAAGCGGAAAGCGGCCAAGAGGAAGGCTCCTGCGAAGCGGAAGAAGGCCAAGCGCAAGACCAAGCGGAAAGCCACCAGGAGATCCTGACAAAGCAGGCAGGATCGAGATAATTCAAGAACGGGGTGACGGCATCACGCCGTCACCCCGATTGGCCCGGCCCTCCACGTCGTTATGCCTCAGTCGGGGAGGCCAGCCTCGCGTAACCCTTCGAGAATGACATCCAGGTTCCTATAGCGGGCCACCGGATAGATCTGCTCCAGGCGAGTGATCGTTGAATCCGGGTCAAGCTTCCGCAGCTGACTCACGGCATCCTCTGCTTCGGTCCGGCGATCCAGGTTCACGCAACTCGCCGCGAGCACGTGGTAGGCCGGTAGATTGAACCTGTGCAGGCCCAGGGATTTCCTCGCCCAGGATGCCGCCTCCTCGTGTTGAAGGAGCTGCATGTGCGCGTTCGCCAGGAGACCATAGGGGACCCACATCGAAGGATCCAGCGGGCTCAGCCGGATTGCGCGCTCGGCATCGGCGATTGCCCGAACGGGCTCCCCCAGAATGCAGTGCAGCATGCCGCTCGCGCTCCAGGCGCGGGTCGAGTTCCCGTTGATCGTGAGGGAGCGCGCAATGAGTGTCGTCATCTTGTCCAGGTCCGCCCCGACCAGGCCTGCCGTAAGCCCGGCCTGCCAGAGCACGTACGGGTCGGTGTCGTCCAGCCTGAGCGCGACGTCGGCGAGGCGAATCGACTCCGCCCTGTCGGCGTCGGAGAGCGTCATGCCGCGGAGCTGCACATGGCGGCGGTAGCACCAGGAAGCACACGCATAGGCGCGCGCGTAGGCCGGATCGGCATCGATCGCGCTGCGAAAGCGCTTCAGAGCCTCCGACGTGTCTCCGGGCGTCAGGTTGTTCATCATCGAGAGTCCGCGAAGCGTGAAATCGTACGCATCGAGGTTCTCCGGCCTCTTCTGCTGAACCCGCTCGAATTCCGCGCGGTTGAGATGGGGCTCGATCGCGCCGACGACGCTCTCCGTTACCTCGTCCTGGAGATCGAAGATGTCCTCGAGCGCCCGGTCGAAGCGATCCGCCCACACGTTGTTCCCGGTCGTCGCATCGAGCAGCTGCGCCGTGATCCGGACGCGATCCCCCGCCCGGCGGACGCTTCCCTCGACCACGTAGCGAACCCCCAGGACGCGCCCGACATCCTTTACGTCGACGGCCTGGCCCTTGAACGTGAACGACGAGTTGCGCGCAATCACGAAGAATGACTGGACGTTGGACAGCGCCGTGATGATGTCCTCCGTCACACCGTCCGCGAAGAACTCCTGCTCGGGATCGGGACTCATGTTCGTGAAGGGAAGAACGGCGATGGAAGGCTTGGACGGCAACTTGAGGGGCGCCTCGTCTGACTGCGGGACCGAGCCAGAGGACTGCGAATCGACAAGCACGCG
>CBDTYP010000276.1:0-4533 GCA_965364645.1 uncultured Gammaproteobacteria bacterium
TGCAGAGCTCGTGCCTGGATCTCGGCGAGGTTCTTCTTTTCCCTGGAGGAAATTGCCGCGCCATAGACCGGCGGGTCGAGCAGGATGGTGTACTCGCGGACGATACGCCCGCGGGGCCATGCCACCTCGACCAGGAAGTTCAGGAAGGGCTCGACCACGGGATCCCGGGTCGTCACTATAATGTGGCCGCCGTCGCCGCCGTCCTCCACGGCCTTGAAGCGGAGCTTCGAGAGCTGGAAGGGGCGCTGGATCCCGGCGCGCTTGAACTGCTCGGCGCTGGCCAGCCGCACCTGCATGCCGTCCAGGTCCCCCACCTGCAGGGCGCTGAGGTTGATGCGCGCCCGCAACGGCTCGTTGAGGGTCGAGTTGACCTCGATATTGCCCAGCCCCAGTGCCCAGGCACCGGTGGAGATGACGAAAAGGAGAACGGACAGGGCGGCAGCCCATATCCGCGTGGTCACGTATTCCATGCGCTATCTAAGAGTTGCCCAGCTCAACTCCGGGACCCCGAATCGAGGCCCGATTCGGTGCCCGAATTCAGACGACAGCCCGGCAATTTCAGGCCGAAATTCGCCCTTTATAACTAGAATGTGCTTTATGATTAGTCAGTAACTATAGCTTACAAATAGTCTTTCACCAAAATTTCCGCGATCTGCACGCTGTTGAGCGCGGCCCCCTTGCGGACGTTGTCCGACACCACCCAGAGGTCCAGACCGCGGGGGTGGGAGATGTCCTCCCGGATGCGCCCCACGAAGACCGGATCCTCCCCCGCCGACTCCGTGACGGAGGTCGGGTAGCGCTCCTCTCCCGGCTCGTCCACGACGACCACGCCGGGGGCATCGGCGAGCAGCCGCCGCGCCTCGTCGGCGCCCAGCTTGTCCCGGGTCTCCAGGTGCACCGCCTCGGAATGGCCGAAGAAGACCGGGACGCGCACGCAGGTCGCGTTCACCTGAATAGTTTCGTCACCGAGGATCTTGCGGGTCTCCCACACCATCTTCATCTCTTCCTTGGTGTAGCCGTTGTCCATGAAGTTGTCGATGTGGGGCAGCGCGTTGAACGCGATCTGCTTGTCGTACACGTTGCATTCGACCGGCTTGGCGTTCAGGAGCGCGGCGGTCTGCCCCGCGAGCTCCTCGATGGCCTCGCGCCCCGTGCCGGAAACGGACTGATAGGTCGCGACGTTGATGCGCTCGATGCCGACCGCGTCGTGAATGGGCTTCAGCGCAACCACCATCTGGATGGTCGAGCAGTTGGGATTGGCGATGATGTTGCGCGCGTGATAGTCGGCAACGGCCCGCGCGTTGACCTCGGGCACGACGAGGGGGATGTCGTCGTCGTAGCGGAACTGCGAGCTGTTGTCGATGACGACGCAGCCGGCGGCGGCGGCCCGGGGCGCGAACTCCGCCGACACGCCGGCGCCCGCCGAGAAGAGACTCAGCTGCGCCTTGGAGAAGTCGAACTCCTCGAGGACGCCCACACTCGTGTGCTTGCCCTTGAACGCGATGCGGGTGCCCGCCGATCGCTGGCTGGCCAGGGGATAGAGATTGCCGACCGGGAAATTCCGCTCCTCGAGAACGGCGATCATGGCCTCGCCGACCGCACCGGTTGCGCCGACGACGGCGACATCGATCATATTGCTCATTGTCTTCTTCTCGCTAGATTTCATTTAGTTTGCTTGCAGGAGCGAGCTTGCTCGCGCCTCGTCTATTCCAAGGGGCTCGATGCGCGAGCAAGCTCGCTCCTACAACGCCGCGATGACGGCGTCGCCCATCTCGGTCGTGGTAACGACGCGGGTGCCCGGCGACTCGATGTCGCGGGTGCGAAGGCCCTGATCCAGAACGCTTGCGACGGCGTCCTCGATGCGCTGTGCGAGCTCGCCGGCGCCCAGGGTGTAGCGGAGCATCATCGCCACGGACAGGATCGTGGCCAGCGGATTCGCGGCGGACTGCCCGGCGATGTCCGGCGCGGAGCCGTGCACGGGCTCGTACAACCCCTTGCCGGCGGCGTCCATGGACGCCGAGGGCAACATGCCGATTGAGCCGGTCAGCATCGAGGCGAGATCCGAGAGTATATCGCCGAACATGTTGCCGGTAACCATGACATCGAACTGGAGCGGCTCGCGCACGAGCTGCATCGCCGCGTTGTCCACATACATATGGGAGAGCGCGACGTCGGGGTAGTCGCCGCCGACCCGCTCGGCCACCTCACGCCACAGCACGCTGACGTCCAGCACGTTGCTCTTATCCACGGAACACACCTTGCGTCCGCGCTTCATGGCGAGCTCGAAGGCCACCCGGCAGATGCGCTCGATCTCGGACTCCGAGTAGACCAGGGTGTTGAACCCCTGCCGCTCGCCGCCGTCCAGGGTGCGCACGCCTCGCGGCTCGCCGAAGTAGATGCCTCCGGTCAGCTCGCGGACGATCATGAGGTCCAGGCCCGAAACCACCTCCGACTTGAGGGTCGAGGCCGCTGCCAGAGAGGGGTAGGCCAGAGCCGGGCGCAGGTTGGCGAAGACGCCGAGGGCGGCGCGCAGCCTGAGCAAACCCTGCTCGGGACGCAAGTCCCGCTCCACCGTGTCCCACCGGGGGCCGCCCACCGCGCCGAGGAGGATCGCGTCGGCCTCCCGCGCGAGAGCGAGGGTATCCTCCGGCAGCGGCGATCCCTTCGCGTCGACCGCGGCGCCGCCGACGTCCGCGTGCTCCAGCTCCATGGCGAGATCGCCGGCCAGGTCGCCGGACTGGCGCAATGCGTCCAGTAGCTTGACCGCTTCACTGACGATCTCCGGCCCGATGCCGTCGCCGGGCAGAATGAGAATCTTGTGGCTCATGGGAGTACCGGGTGCGGCGTCAATCCGCGAACAGCCAGGGGGCTTCCTTACGGCGGCGGGACTCGTAATCGCGGATATCCCGCAGATGCTGCATGGTCAGCCCGATCTCGTCCAGGCCGTGCAGCAGGCTGTATTTTTTGAAGGCATCCACCTCGAACCCGTAGGCGTGTCCGTCCGGGGTGGTCACGGTCTGTGCGTCCAGATCCACGTGCAGGCGGTAGCCGTGACTTTCTTCCACGGCCCGGAAGAGATCATCCATGATGTCCTCGCCGAGCTCCACCGGCAGCACGCCGTTCTTGAAACAGTTGTTGTAGAAGATCTCCGCGAAGCTCGGCGCGATGACCACCCGGATGCCGTGATCCAGCAGGGCCCAGGGCGCATGCTCGCGGCTCGAGCCGCAGCCGAAATTGCGCCGCGCGATGAGGATCTCCGCGCCCTCGTAGCGCTCGTGGTTGAGCACGAACTCCGGGTTCAGCGGGCGGGCGCCGTGATCCATGCCGGGCTCGCCCCGGTCCAGATAGCGCCAGGCGTCGAACAGGTTCGGCCCGAAGCCGGTACGCTTGATAGAGGTCAGAAATTGCTTCGGAATGATGGCATCCGTGTCGACGTTGGCCCGGTCCAGGGGAACCACCAACCCATCTAATGTAGTGAAGGCCTGCATAGCTGTTGTCCGGTCTGACTACCCGTTCCGGGAGCGAAGCGGCTTAGAATAGCCAATCCTGAAGCCGAGGTCACCCGGGGTTCGCGCACTATGCCCCCATGCCGATGAATAGCGTGGATACGCCGGGACTGGCCCGGGATATTAAAGCATGGGCCCTGGACCTCGGCTTCCAGCAGGCGGGTATCGCGGACCCGGATCTCGGCGCGGACGAGGCCCGGCTGCTGGCATGGCTCGATGAGGGGCGCCATGGCGAAATGGCGTACATGGCCCGCCACGGCCTCAAGCGCAGCCGCCCCGCCCTGCTGCACCCCGGCACCCTGCGGGTCGTCTCCGTGCGCATGGATTATCTACCCGGGAACGCCGCACCGAGCGCCGACGTGCTCGACGCGCCCGGTCTCGCCTTCGTGTCCCGCTACGCTCTCGGGCGCGACTACCACAAGCTCATGCGCAAACGCCTGCAGAAGCTCTGCGAGCGCATCGCTGCAGCCGTGGGACCCTTCAGCTACCGCGTATTCACCGACAGCGCGCCGGTGCTGGAGAAACCCCTCGCCCGCGCCGCCGGTCTCGGCTGGATCGGCAAGCACACCAACCTGATCAATCGGGACGCCGGCTCGTGGTTCTTTCTCGGCGAGATCTATACCGATCTCCCGCTGCCGGCGGACGCGCCGGGGAGCGATCACTGCGGAACCTGCCGGGCATGCCTGGATGCCTGCCCGACCGGCGCGATCGTCGCGCCCTACGAGCTCGATGCGCGCCTGTGCATTTCCTATCTGACCATCGAGCTGCGGGGACCGATCCCCCTGGCCCTGCGCCCGCTCATCGGCAATCGCATCTTCGGCTGTGACGATTGCCAGATGGTGTGTCCCTGGAACCGCTTCGCCGCCGCTACCGGCGAGGCGGACTTCAACCCCCGCCACGGCCTGGACGCCGCGGAGCTGACGGCGCTGTTTCGCTGGAGCGAGGAGGAGTTCCTCCGCTACACCGAGGGCACCGCCATCCGGCGCATCGGGTACGAGTGCTGGTTGCGCAACATCGCCGTCGCCCT
>CBDTYP010000277.1:0-4529 GCA_965364645.1 uncultured Gammaproteobacteria bacterium
GTACTTGCCGCGTCCGTAGCGGATGCTCACGTCGACGTCTCCCCCCCCGAAGTCCGACAGCTCCGCCGACGGGTCGATGCGCAGATCGATGTCCGGCCGGACCTGGCGGAAGCGCCCGAGGCGGGGCACCAGCCAGCGTGCCGCGAAGGAGGGCAGGGCGGACACGGTCAGCGGCCCCGGGGCATCCTTCGTCAGCAGATCGCTGGTGGCCTCGTTGATGAGGGTGAAGGCCCTGCTCACCGACGGCAGGTAGGCCTGCCCGTCGTCGGTCAGCAGGAGGGCGCGGTTCAGACGCCGGAACAGCTTGCGCCCGAGGTGCTCCTCCAGGGCCTTCACCTGGTGGCTGATGGCCGCCTGGGTCACGAACAGCTCCTCGGCGGCCCGGGTGAAGCTCAGGTGGCGGGCGGCGGCCTCGAAGGCGCGCAGGGCGTTCAGGGGCGGCAGGCGTCGGCTCACGGTGATTATCCCTAAATATTCTAATCCGAATCGTGAAAAATGGTCGTTTGTCAGGCCCCGCCTCGCTCTCTATATTTGTCCACAAGTTAAGGACATAGGCGGCACGAGCGGGTTCGTGCTTCGGATTAACATTACTCAAGGAGTATGATGATGAGCAACTATCATGTCCAGACTCTCCGTCGGCCCCTGCCCGGGCTCAGCTTCGGAAATCCCCTGGGGCGCCTGTACGGCACCCTCGTGGCCTGGCAGCAGCGCTACGAGCTCCGTCAGCATCTCCTGAAGATGGACGATCGCCTCCTGGAAGACATCGGCTTCGACCGCGTCGCCGCCAGAAAGGAGGCTGCCAAGCCCTTCTGGAGAGACTGAATTCTTCCTCCCCCCAACCTGAACACCACCGTGTGTTGAAGGGGCCGCCAGGCCCCTTTTTTTATGGGGACGACTGGGGCACAGTACCCCCCGCGCGGGGATTGCGGAATCCGACAGCGCGCGGGAGGAGGGGAATGTTCGATACCGGCGATATCGCGGACTTCGACGCGGAGTTGTGGGACGCGATTGAGGCTGAACAGCGGCGCCAGGAAGATCACGTCGAGCTCATCGCGTCGGAGAACTACGCGAGTCCCCGCGTGCTCGAGGCACAGGGCTCGGTCCTCACCAACAAGTATGCCGAGGGCTATGCCGGCCGCCGCTACTACGGCGGCTGCGAGCACGTGGACGTGGCCGAAAATCTCGCCGTGGAGCGGGCGAAGAAGCTGTTCGGCGCCGACTACGCGAACGTCCAGCCCCATTCCGGCTCCTCCGCCAACATGGCGGCCTACCTGGCTCTCCTCCGGCCGGGCGACACCCTGCTCGGCATGAAGCTGTCCGACGGCGGGCATCTCACCCATGGCGCCAAGCCGAACTTCTCGGGAAAAATCTTCAACGCCGTCCAGTACGGCATCGACAAGAAGAGCGGGCAGATCGACTACGACGAGGTGGAGTCCCTCGCCCGTGAGCACAGGCCCAGACTCATCGTCGCCGGCTTCTCCGCGTACTCCCGGATTCTGGACTTCGATCGATTTCGTGAGATCGCCGACGCCGTCGGCGCCCTCCTGCTGGCCGACGTCGCCCACGTGGCCGGGCTGATCGTCACCGGCCTGTATCCCGACCCCGTGCCCATCGTCGACGTGGTGACGACGACCACCCACAAGACCCTGCGCGGACCCCGGGGTGGGCTCATCCTGGCCCGCGAGAACGCCGAGGTGACCAAGCGCCTCGCGTCCATGGTGTTCCCGGGGATGCAGGGCGGACCGCTGATGCATGTCATCGCCGCCAAGGCGGTCGCCTTCAGGGAAGCCATGGAGCCGGAATTCAGAAGCTATCAGGAGAGCGTGATCGCGAATGCCGCGGCCATGGCGGAAGTCTTCATGCAACGGGGTTACGCGGTCGTCTCCGGCGGCACGGACAATCACCTGATGCTGGTGAGTCTGGTGGAGAGGGGCCTGACCGGCAAGGACGTGGAAGCGGCGCTCGGCCAGGCTGCGATAACCGTCAACAAGAACAGCGTCCCCGACGATCCCCAATCACCGTTCGTCACCAGCGGCATCCGTGTCGGCACGCCGGCCATCAGCACCCGCGGCTTCGACGAACAGGATGTGCGCGACCTCACCGGTTGGATGTGTGACATCATGGACAACCTCGACAACGGTGACACCATCGTGCGGGTCCGCGCCGGCGTGAAGGAGCTCTGCGCGCGCCACCCGGTGTACAGATCCTGAGCATGAGCAGCTACTCGATATTCAGCCTGATCCGCAACGCGTTCAGTTATCACGAGAACTGGCCGCTCGCGTGGCGCAGCCCCGAGCCGAAGTCCGAGTACGACGTCGTCATCGTCGGCGGGGGCGGCCATGGGCTTGCGACCGCGTACTACCTCGCGACCGTGCACGGGATCCGCAAGGTCGCGGTGCTGGAGAAGGGCTGGATCGGTGGCGGCAACACCGGGCGCAACACGACGATCATTCGCTCGAATTACCTATGGGACGAGAGCGCCGCGCTCTACGAGCATTCGCTGAAGCTCTACGAAGGGCTCAGCCAGGAGCTGAACTACAACATCATGTTCAGCCAGCGCGGCGTACTGAATCTCGCCCACAACCTCCACGACATGCGGGAGCTGTCCCGGCGGGTGAACGCAAACCGCCTGAACGGGCTCGACTCGGAGATCCTGACGCCGGCGGAGATCAAGGAGATCGTGCCGATTCTGAATACCTCTCCCGACGCGCGCTACCCGGTGCTCGGCGCGTCCCTGCAGCCGCGGGGCGGCACCGCCCGGCACGACGCCGTGGCGTGGGGCTATGCTCGCGGCGCCGACGAGCGCGGCGTCGACATCATCCAGAACTGCGAGGTGACGGGGATCCGGCGAAGCGGCGGCAAGGTGGAAGGTCTCGAGACGACCCGGGGCTACATCGGCGCGAAGAAGGTCGGCGTCGTCGTCGCGGGTCACTGCAGCGTGCTCGCGGAGATGGCCGGCTTCCGTTTGCCGATCGAGAGCCATCCGCTACAGGCGCTCGTGTCGGAGCCGATCAAACCTATACACAACAGCGTCGTCATGTCGAACGCCGTGCACGTGTACGTCAGCCAGTCGGACAAGGGCGAGCTGGTCATCGGTGCGGGGATCGACGCCTACAACTCCTACTCGCAGCGCGGCAGCCTGTCCGTCGTCGAAGGACAGATGGGCGCGCTGGTGGAGCTGTTCCCGATCTTCTCGAGACTGCGCATGATGCGCCAGTGGGGGGGCATCGTAGACGTATGTCCGGATGCGAGTCCCATCGTCGCCAAGACGCCTGTGCAGAATCTCTATTTCAATTGCGGTTGGGGCACCGGCGGGTTCAAGGCGACTCCGGGGTCCGGCTGGGTGTTCGCGCACACCATCGCCCATGACGCGCCCCACGCGCTGAACGCGCCGTTCACCCTGGACCGCTTCAATACCGGATTCCTCATCGACGAGCACGGCGCGGCGGCCGTGGCGCACTGAACCAGGCTCAATAGATCGGGTCCAATGAACAGGCGGAAGTGCGGATGCTAGTGATCGATTGCCCGTGGTGCGGTCCACGGGACGAGCAGGACTTCAGCTACGGCGGCGAGGCGCACATCGCGCGCCCGAAGAACCCCGAGAAGCTCAGCGACGAGCAGTGGGGCGACTATCTCTTCATGCGCAAGAATCCCAAGGGCGCGCACCTGGAGCGTTGGGTGTGTAACGGCTGCCGCCGGTGGTTCAACGTGCGACGCGACACCGCCACCGACCAGATCACGGCCGTGTACAAGATGGGCGAGAAGCCACCTCCCGCGCCCAGGAAGCCGAGGCGAAAGTCGTGAGTGGACAGTCCTTCCGCCTGCCCGAGGGCGGCCGCGTCGATCGCGACCGTCCGCTGAGCTTCCGCTTCGACGACAGGCAGTTAACGGGGCTCCATGGCGACACCCTCGCGTCCGCGTTGCTCGCCAACGGCGTGCACCTCGTCGGTCGCAGCTTCAAATACCATCGCCCCCGGGGGATCCTGTCCTGCGGTGCCGAGGAGCCCAACGCGCTGATTCAGCTCGAGGCCGGCGCCGGCACCCAGCCGAACCTCCGCGCGACCCAGATCGAGCTGTACTCAGGGCTCGAGGCATTCAGTCAGAATCGCTGGCCGTCGTTGCGCTACGACGTCGGCGAGGTCAACAACCTCGTTTCGCGCATCATCCCGTCCGGCTTCTACTACAAGACCTTCATGTGGCCGAAGCGCGCGTGGATGACCTACGAGCATTTCATCCGCAGGGCGGCGGGACTCGGCAAGGCGCCCGACGGACCGGACCCCGATTACTACGACAAGATGCACGCGCACTGCGACGTGCTCGTGGTAGGGGCGGGGCCTGCCGGACTGGCCGCAGCGCTGGCCGCCGCCCGCACCGGCGCGCGGGTGATCCTCGCGGACGAGCAGTCCGAGCCCGGCGGTGCTCTCCTGGGGCGTCGCGAGCGCATCGCCGAGAAGCCTGCCGCGGAGTGGGTCGCCGCCACGCTCGGGGAGCTCGAGTCCTTCGACGACGTGCGCATCCTGACCCGCAGC
>CBDTYP010000278.1:0-4518 GCA_965364645.1 uncultured Gammaproteobacteria bacterium
CGCCGCGGTTCATGCAGGCTATAGCAAGTTTCGCATCCCATTGTTGCGCTGCGGTGTAGAGCTTTACGAGCTGAACGAACATCTACGGGTCGACGAACGGAGAGCCTTCATGTGGCTTCCCGGCCTTAAGAAATCCAGCTTGCACGCGAAAACCATGGTGATGGACAGGACGAAAATGTTTGTCGGATCATTCAACTACGATCAGCGGTCACTGCACCTAAATACGGAAATCGGGCTTGTGTTCGAGCAACCTGCTATCGCCGGCCCCGCCGCCGACAAGTTCGAGAAAAACATCAACAAGTTTGCATTCAAAGTCGAGCTGGTGACCAGCGATGGTGGGAAGGAGTCTCTACTGTGGCACGGCATCGAAGACGGGAAGAGCGTCACCTACGATACCGAGCCCTACGTCGGGCGTGGCACCAGGGCGGTGGCCTGGCTCATCCGATGGCTGCCTGTAGACTGGCTTCTCTGATCGATCAGGGTGTCGAGCCAGGCGGACGCCGCCCACGCTCTCCAGCGTAGTAGTCAAATGTATGGGTCAGTCCCGGACCTGCCAGCGTCCGCTCTCGGCTGCCATCTGCTCGCGCGTGATGATGACGGGGAAGCGCCGGCGGATCTCCTCGTCCACCCGTTCGTCGATATAGCGCGGGTAATGGCTGGAGAGGATCTCGTTGACCCGCGCGTGGGCGCTCTCGAGTATGTCCGGCGACCCGCTCTGCTCCCAATCGCCCGGGGCGCGACGATCCGAGACGTCGGGGTAGAGATACTCGCTCTCCATGATGGCGAGGGTCTGGTCGCTGCCGAGGAAGTGTCCGACGCCCGTCGCGGTCTCGGCGATGACGTCGTAGGAAAGGGTCTCGTCATTCACCTCGATTCCGCGAATCGTCCGCTGCACCGCGCCCAGCATGTCGTTGTCGATGACGAGAGCCTCGAAGCTGCAACCGAGCAGGCTCGCCTGCATGCCCGCAGCCTCCCCGATGTAATTCGCCCCCGCGTGGCCCGCCAGCGCCGTCGTGAGAGCCTTCTCGAAACCGGCCTGGTTATCCGGCATCTTCGAATCGCTCATGCCGGCGCCGACGCTGGTGGGAAGGTCGTAGAAGTTCCCCATCTGCACCGCGGCGGCGGCGAGCAACGCTTCCTCGCCGCTGCCGCCGGAGAACGAGCCGGTGCGCAGATCGGATACGAGCGGCCATGCCGCGTACACGGTCGGGTGGCCCGGCGAGAACAGGTTGGTCATGATGATCGTCGCGAGGGTCTCCGCCGTCACCTGGACGAGCGTCCCGGCGAGCGCGGCCGGCGCGGTCGCCCCCGCCTGGGGCGCCACAGCGAAGTCGCACGGGATCCCCAGGCGCACCGACGTGATTCCGACCCGCGCGCCATCCTCGCCGAAGCGCAGCGGCGAAACGATGGGGCAGGCGCCGATGGTGCAGAAGGGTTTCTCGCGAAACCGGCCCTCCCCGCCCAGCACCATATCGAACATGGTCACCGCCTTCTCGATGTGCTCCGGGGCAACGATGGCGCAGGAGAACGACTTCATCGTGCCCGACAGGCACGCGTACGCGATGTTCATCGCGTGCTCGTAGGCGTCGTCCACGTCGGTGGCTACGATGGGTTGGCAAAAGCGATGGATGTGGTCCATCCGATCGACGAGCCTGGCGAGGTCATAGAGATCCAGTAACGTCGACGCACGGTAGGTCCGCGAGGCCATCTCGTAGACGCTGACCGCCTGCCCCGCGGTGGAATAAGAGACCTCGGTACCGCGCAGGTTGATATCGAAGGCCGGGTCCCGGCCGTAGATGGTCATCTCTCTACAGGCGCCGGCGACGATGTCCTCGACGAACGCGTGGGGAAAACGCAGGCGCCCGTCGTCGCCCAACGTACAGCCCTTCTCGAGGGCGAGCTCCGTCATCTCGGGGGGCGGATCCGCCACGCCCACGTTGGCGAGGACGTCGAGCGCCGTCTGATGGATGCGCTCCATGTCGCGCTCGCCGAGGGGTTTGAAGTCGCCGCCCTTGAGACCCGCGTGCACCGGGGCCTGCGCCGGCCCGGCTTCGCGCATCTTGTGCCGGGCCGAGCGTCCGCCGCCCCGCCGCCGCGCCGCGCCGCCGCTTCTGCCTGCCGCCATCACCGGGCCCTCGCTGCATGTATCAATGCTCGGTGCACGAAGGATACAGCGTTCGCCGGCCTCGCGGCATCCCCCGTCCAGGCGATGTGTGTCATGCTTGTGCGGACGACGGGAGAAGCACGCACCGTGAAGCACGCCAAACACCACGCCGGCTCGGGGTTGCCCATCATCGGGCCGGTGCTGACGACGACCAGGCAATCTCGCGTGCTTCTCTTCGGCTTTGGCATCCTCATGCTGGGGGATGGCCTGCAGAGCACGCTGCTCGGCGTACGCGCCTCTCTCGAGGGTTTCCCGACGACCATCACCGGCCTCATCATGTCCACGTTCTACGTGGGCTTTCTCGCCGGCGCGCTGTACTCGCCACGCTTCGTCGAACGGGTCGGGCACATCCGGGTGTTCGGCGCCCTGGCGTCGGTTGCGTCCGCGTCGGTGCTCATCCACGGCATCATCGTGACACCGCTCGCGTGGAGCCTGTTGCGTCTCGTGAGCGGGTTCTGCCTGGCGGGCCTCTATGTGGTCGCGGAGAGCTGGCTGAACGATCGCGCCAGCAACAAGACCCGCGGCCAGCTCCTGTCGATCTACATGGTGGTGTCCTACGTGGGCTACGCGGGAGGGCAGCTGTTGCTGAACGCCGCCGATCCGGAAGGCCTGGAACTCTTCATCCTGACATCCGTGCTCATATCCTTCGCCCTGGTGCCCCTGCTCCTGTCGGCGGGGCCGGCGCCGAAGTTCTCGTCCCAATCGTCGCTAAGCCTTCGACGCCTCTACAGGATCTCGCCGCTCGGCGTAGTCGGCGCCCTCGCGACGGGCATGGCAAGCGCCGCGTTGTTCGGCTTCGGTCCCGTGTACGCGGAGAGCTCGGGCTTGAGCATCTCCGAGATTTCGTTCTTCATGACCGCCATGATGGTGGGTTGCACGGCGCTGCAGTGGCCCATCGGCCGGCTGTCCGACGCATTCGATCGCCGCCTCGTCATTACCGTCGTGACCTTCCTGGCCGCGGGCGCCGCCGTCGCCGCCGTGCAGGTCTCCGCCATGGCACCGATAACACTGCTCCTCCTGGTGGCTGCTCTGGGCGGGCTGTCCATCCCGCTGTACTCGCTCTGCATCGCCCATGCCAACGACTACCTCGAGCCCGAGCAGATGGTCGCCGCCAGCAGCGGGCTCGTGCTCGCGAGCGGCGTCGGCGCAATCCTCGGGCCCATCACGGCGTCGCTGAGCATGGCATTGCTCGGCCCGAACGGATTCTTCTGGTGGCTCGCCGCGATCCACTTCGCCATGGGAATATTCGCCGTCGTGAGGATGATCAAACGCTCGGCCAAGCCCCTCGCGGACCAGGGGCACTATGCACCGTCGACGCCCCATGGATCCCCGGTTGCATTGGAGGCCGCCCAGCACGTCATGCAGGAAGATCAGGACTAGCGCCGATGAAGAAGCAAGCCGACTCCGGAAAGCTCGACCGCGTCGTGGCGGAATCCCGGCGCAACCGCGAGAAGCGCGAGCGCGACTACCGCGAGCGGGCCCTGAAGCTCTACCCGTGGATCTGTGGCCGCTGCGCCAGGGAGTTCACCCGGGACAATCTCCACGAGCTCACGGTGCATCATCGCGACCACGACCACGACAACAATCCCGCCGATGGCAGCAACTGGGAGCTGCTGTGCCTCTACTGCCACGATAACGAGCACGCGCGTCAGGTGGACGCGACCGGGTCGGGTGAAGATCCGGCATCGAGCGAGGCCGCGACCCACAAACCGTTCGCGGATCTGCACAGCCTGTTGAAAGACGAGGACTAGCCCATGCAGCTCAAAGGATCGTGTCACTGCGCCAGGGTGCGCTTCTCCGTCGACTCCGCGCATCCCTATCCTTTCAATCTCTGCTACTGCTCGATCTGCAGGAAGACCGCGGGCGGCGGCGGGTACGCCATCAATCTCGGCGGCGACTACGAATCGATGCACGTCGAGGGCGAGGAGCATATCCGCGTGTATCGCGCCGAGGTACAGAACGGTGAAGGCGGCGCCGCGACGCTGAGCGAAGCGCGGCGCAGCTTCTGCGGCTACTGCGGGAGCGCGCTCTGGGTATGGGATCCCCGCTGGCCCGAGCTCGTGCACCCGTTCGCATCCGCCATCGACTCCGAGCTGCCGCGTTCGCCCGAGCACACGCATCTGATGCTGGCATTCAAGGCTTCCTGGGTCCCCGCCCACATCGAGGACGGAGATCTGAGCTTCGATTCCTACCCGGAGGAGTCGCTGGCCCAGTGGCATGCGCGTCTCGGTCTCGTCCAGGACGGGCACTGACGTGCAGCCGACCAACGTTCTCGTGCTCATGTCCGACGAGCACACCCGGGAGGTGCTCGGCTGTTACGGAAACGATCGCGTGCGGACGCCGAACCTCGATCG
>CBDTYP010000279.1:0-4504 GCA_965364645.1 uncultured Gammaproteobacteria bacterium
TGCGATGACGAGCTACGTCAATCGGGGCTACGAGATCGCGGATGAGTTCCGCGCCCGGGGCGTGCCCGTCATCATGGGCGGCGTGCACCCGAGCTTCATGCGCGAAGAGGCATTGACCCACGCGGACGCGGTCGTGGTCGGCGAGGCGGAGCTCGTGATGCCGCAGATCCTCGACGATCTGAAGAACGGCAACATGAAGGGGATCTACAAGTCGGATCAGCTGCATTCGATGGTGGATCTGAACATGCCGCGCTACGACCTCATAAAGGCGAATCGTTACGTCAATCGGACATTCATCCAGACGTCCCGAGGTTGTCACCATGCGTGCACCTTCTGCGCGGAGCCGTTGATGAACGGCCTGCGCTTTCGTTATCGCCCCATCGACGAGGTCATGCGCGAAGTAGACGAGTGCGGTGCGCGCTACATTGCGCTGAACGATGCGGACTTCTTCGGGACACCGAAGCGGCCGAAGGAAGTCATGAAGGCTCTGAAGGGACGCAACATCCGCTGGCAGGCCGGCGTCACCAGCCGGCTGTCCATGAATGACGAGATGCTGGAGCTCGCCGCGGAGAGCGGTTGCTACATGTTGAGCATCGGGTTCGAGTCCATCTCGTCGGCTACGTTGAGAAGCGTGCACAAGATGGTGAATCAGCCCGACCAGTTCCGTGAGCTGGTGGACAAGATCCATAGCTACGGGATCCTGGTCTTCGGCCTGTTCATGTTCGGGTTCGACACCGACGACGAGACCGTCTTCGACCAGACGACCCAGTTCAACATCGATGCGGGCTACGACATGTGCGCGTACTCCGTGCTCACCCCGTATCCCGGCACGCTGACCTGGTTCGAGATGCAAAAGGAGCGGCGCATGGTGTCCTATGACTGGGACATGTACGACCAGGGACACATCGTCTACAAGCCGAATCAGCTGACGCCCGAGGTGCTTCGGGAGGGCCACATGCGGGCGTACAAGAACTTCTACTCGATGCCGTCCATCGCGCGGCGCTTCCCGCTGATGGGTTCCCGCAGCCGCACCCAGTACAGCATCTACAACATGTTCTTCCGCCGCGGCGAGGTGACTGGCCGCTACATCGACGACGCGGTCGCCAAACCGACGGAGATCCCGAAGTTCCTCCCGGAGCCGCCGTTGATGCCGAAGCGGCAACAGTGGGTGGATTTAGTAACGGAGAACAATCACTACTAGAATTCGAGTCAATTGTAGGTTGGGATTAATCAGGGTCAGAGACCCCGATTAATCCGCTGCGCTCAGCCCAACCCACGGGATCGCGCCTTCGCGATGCCAAGACCGGGGTAGCCTATGCGCCCGGCAACTGTCGCAGGGTGGGTACTGGCCTCGATACTCACCTTGTCCGTCTGGCCCGAGGCCGCCCACGGGAGTGCCCGGTGGGTGCGTTTTTCGACGGCCAGCCAGATCCCCAGTGCCCTCGCGCTTCGCCGTGCGAGAGAACGCGGCGGCGAAGTCAATCTGCGCCCGACCACGCCGATGCGCGGCATGCTGGTGGTGCCCCGGGGCGCAGGACCGTTTCCGGCCGTGGTCATGGTGCACGGTTGTCGCGGCGTGCGCCCCTACGTGCAGGAGTGGGCCCACGCAATCGCCAGCTGGGGCTACGTCACGCTGCTGGTGGACAGCTTCTACACCCGCCACGTCCCGCCCACCTGCAGCAAGCTCAGCGAGTGGTCGGCCCACGAATCCGTCGGCGGTCGTGTGTTCGACGCCTACGGCGCCCTCGAGTACCTCAGTGCGCTGTCTTTCGTGGCGAGTGATCGCGTCGCGGTCATGGGCTGGTCCGACGGCGCGCCCTTGAGCGCCGCGAGCGTGCTGGGCGCGCGTGCCTTCTACGATCGGCACTTCACGGCGGCCGTTGCGCTCACCCCCGACTGTGCCGACTTCTCCACGGCGCGCTTCTCGATCCCCTTGCTCGTGCTGGCGGCGGGCAGGGACGACTGGACGCCGGCGGAGTCCTGCCGGCGCATGGCGAGAGGCGCGGCCGCGGCGTCCATCAGCCTGCACGTGTACCCGGACGCGCGCCACGGGTTCGACGATGCCGAGCTCGTCCCCGAAGTATTCATTGGAGACGCCTACAATCCCAACCGGCAGCCCGCCCGGGGCGCGACCCTCGCCTATCACGGCGCGTCCCACCAGGACGCCATCGGCCGCGTGCAGGAATTCCTCCTCGAACACCTCGGCGAAGGTAACGCGAACGACGACAGCGAAGTCTACGCGCTCGTACCGTCCATCGACGAGCCGGCCGCCTCCACCTGGGTCGTAGATCCGAATCGACCCGGACCGAACCTGCCGCCGATGGGGCGCTCCGTCTTCGATCAGCTGTTCGCGAGCGCGGACGGAGAAGGCTACGATCTGCCCTTCCCATTCGCGCGCCTGCTGGAACGCATCGAGGCGCCGCTGCGACCGGGGGGCAGCAATAGGCCCGTGCTCAAGAAGACGCTCATACCTCTCGGCCGATCGCTGCAGCGCCACGCGGCCGCGCCGGAGTACTTCAAGTTTCCGCGCCTCGTGGTCGCGGTGGACACCGAGCCGATGACACACGACGGAGAGCAGCCACCGATCATGCTGAAGGACCGCCTGTTCATCGGCTATCAGGAAAGAACCGGCATCATCGAGGTGATCAGTTACAACGAAGAGGCCGCGCGCTTCGAGTTCCAGGTAGTGAACGACTATCGGGCGGGGGCGACACCCCGGGTAGCCTATGCGCAGCGAGCCATCTGCACCAGCTGTCACCAGAACGGCGCGCCACTCTTCTCCGAGGCAGGATGGGACGAGACCGATACCAACTCCCGCATCGCCGACGCACTGGCGACGGAACGTGGCATGTTCTACGGGGTCTCCATGGAGCGCTGCTGCTCGGCGGCGCCGGCGGCGATCGACAACGCCACCGATCGCGCGAATCTCTTCTCCGCGTTTCAGATGCTCTGGCGTGACGGTTGCCGCGAACCGGGGACCGGTACGATCAACCTGGACTGCCGCGTGGGCGCGTTCATCGCCATGCTGCAGTTCCGGCTGAGCGCCTACTCCCACTTCGACACCGGCGCGCCGACCTACCGGAACGGATTCCTGCCGCTGTTCACCGAAAACTGGCGGCGCGACTGGCCCGACGGCTTGAACATACCGAACCCCAACATACCGAACCGCAAACCCCTACTCAGTCCGCGCCCTGCTCACATCGCGGCCGAGCTCGATCCTCTGCGGCGGCGCCCGCCGCTGGCAGTCTGGAAGGTGGGCAAGCCGCGGGATCGGCGGCGCATGATTACCGGCTTCGCCGAGTTCCTGCCCGCCGCCGACATCCGGCGCCTGGATGCCCATCTGCGCCGCGTCTCCACGGCGGAAGGTGTCGAATCGGAGCGGATCTCCAGAACCTGCCCTGCCACCCGCCAGACGCTCCTCGGCGGTGCAGCACTCGTGGTGGTGCGCTGCGAGAATCCGGCGGGCGCCCCGACAGGACCGTTCGAGATGCTCGCGGATATGGTGTACGACGGAGACGGTCGCCTGCGCGGCAGCCTGGTGCGCCTCGAGCTCGCCGGTGGTGAGCTGTTCACCAATCTACGTCTGCCCGAAACGGCGATCACACGTGACGGCCCATCGAAACGCGCACGGCTCCAGGTGCTGCAGCGCCGTTACCAATCCCCGCCGCGACGGGCGGACGGTAACGCCGTCGCGGCATTCGAGCTCGAATGGCCGGAAGCCGGCGGTGAAGGCCCGCTCGAAGCCCGGGTGACTATCGAGATCGCCCGGGACTTCGCGCCGGTTCACGGGGCGGTCGCGCGCATGGCCGAGGAGGACGATACGCTGCTGGCATCCCGGCAACCGTTCCGCGGCACCCTTGCCATGGGAGAGCTACTGGCGGCGCTCGAGCTCACGCCGACGCAGTGGTGCTGTCGCCGGGAGAGGCCGATGCCACCCATCTTGATCGCCGATGACTCGGACGGGATCGCGCACGGCGGTCTTGGCCTGCCCGGCGCCTCGGCGATCCCCACGGGGTTCTACGATCGCTGCGCGACCTGCCATCGTGGAGACACGTCGATGCCGCCGGGATTCATGCGCGGCCCCCCGCGCGCGGTGCGGGCCAACCTTTCCCAGTGCGCGGAGCGCATCTACGTGCGTCTCGGAATGTGGGGACTGACAGAAACCGCGCGAGCCAAATCACCGATGCCTCCGGCTCCCGGCATCCCCGCGGACGGACAGGCGTGGCATACCGGCGAGGAGTACCGAGAGATGCTGGACTACGTGGGCAGCCTGCTGGAGTCTCGGCTGGGCGCACAACCCGCCCTCGACGCACTGGTGGCGCGAGGCTACGAGAACCTGGGGGAATGTCTTAGCGGGGAGCCGACGCTGGAGGCGTCACGCGGTCTCCCGTGAACGACACCCGTATCCTGGTTGGATAGAGCACCTGGCTTCGAACCAGGTGGTCGGGGGTTCGAGTCCCTCCGGGCGCGCCACTCGCATCACGTTCCAAGCCGCCGGAGAGCA